>NZ_CP034413.3:3300000-3576111 GCF_005121165.3 Dysosmobacter welbionis
ATGAACAAGGCGCCTGCCTTTACATTTGTCATTGAGCCTCTGGATAACAGCGATCAGGCCATCGAGAAGTCAGCGGGAAAGTCCCTGCGGCGTCAGCTGGACGAGGTCACTATCCCCAACATGGATAAGTACCGGCTGAGAAAGTGGTGTGAGGGCGCCAACATCCAGTATCAGCCCTCCGCAGCGCCTACCAAGAGCACCATTGTGGAGTACATCATCGATGTCAACGCCCAGATGACGGACGCCTTTGTCCCGGTGGAGAACCGGACACTGTATATCCCCACGGAGTATTACAAGCTGCTGAAGCAGAACCCGGACTTCATCAATCTGGAGGGCCTGGGCACCAAGGCGCTGGCAAAAGGCGTTGTGGGTGAAGTGGACGGAACGAAAGTCGTCACCATTCCCAAGAGCTATCTGCCCTCCGGCGTGTACTTCCTAATCAAGTACAAGGGATCCAGTGTGGACCCCGTAAAGCTGCAGCAGTATGACGTGCTGCCCAAGGTACAGGGCTATGCCGGTCCTGTGGTGCAGGGCGTCACCTACTACGACAGCTTCATCCTGGCAACCAAGGGCGACGGCGTTGCAGTGTGCGGCAGTAACGCGGCTGTTCTGTCGGCTCCCACACTGTCCATCTCTGCGCACAAAGTCACGATTTCCGAACCGGGCAGCAATGTGTACAAGTACACGGTGGACGGGACCAACCCCCGGTACAGCTCTACTGCTGAGACCTATCCCTCCAGCGGCGTGACGCTGACTTCCGGCCAAGTTATGCGGTGCATCCAGATCAAGGACGGCTGCTGCGGCATGGAAGCCGACAAGGCATACGAGTAAGCAATATAGGCCCCCGCAAGGGGCCTATTCCCCTAGTCATTCCCTGAAAGGTGAGCGCATGGCAAACAAGAAAGCACGAAACAACAGCGGAGCCGTCAATCTGGCTCTGGGAGATTTGAACCCAAAGCAGAAGCAGTTCTGTCAGGCGCGGTCTCGCTATGTTGGATACGGCGGCGCCCGCGGCGGCGGAAAGAGCCATGTTGTGCGGATTAAAGCGATTGGCGGTGCGATGACCTATCCGGGAATCCGGATTTTGATTGTCCGAAAAGAATATCCGGAACTGGAGCAGACGATGATCCTGCCCATGCGGAAGCTGATTCCGGCAGAGATCGCAGCATATAACGCCACCATGCACATGTTTTTCTTCTCCAACGGAAGTGTTATCAAGTTCGGACATTATAGCAGCGGGGACGATGTGGAATATCAGGGCCAGGAATACGACTGGATTTTCATGGACGAGGCGACACAATTCACGGAATACCAGTTCCGAACACTGGGCGCCTGTCTGCGCGGTGCTACGAAGTTTCCACGCCGGATGTACCTGACCTGTAACCCCGGCGGAGTTGGGCACATGTGGGTCAAACGCCTGTTTATCTCTCGCCAGTATCAGAACGGAGAAAAAGCAGAGGACTATACCTTCATTCACGCCACGGTGGATGATAATCCCCAGCTGCTGGAGGCGTCCCCAGAGTATGTGCAGATGCTGGACTTGCTGCCGGATGATGTGCGCGCGGCCTGGCGGTATGGCGATTGGGACGCTCTGGCCGGAACATTCTTCCCGGAGTTCCGGGCGGAGACTCATATTATCAAACCGTTCTGGAGGATTCCTGCGGAGTGGAAGAAGTACCGGGCGTTCGACTATGGCCTGGATATGTTTGCCTGCCTCTGGATTGCTGTTGATTTCGATGGGCGCTGCTATGTGTATCGCGAGGTACAGAAGAGCGGCATCATTGTATCCGAGGCGGCAAAGCTGATGCTGGACCTGACGCCGTCTTGGGAGCAGATCGAGTTTACGGCGGCGCCGCCGGATATGTGGAACCGGCAGAAGGACAGCGGAAAGAGCATGGCAGAGCTGTTCATGGAAAATGGCGTTGGCATCATTCGGGCCAGCAACAACCGTGTGCAGGGCTGGATGGCAGTCAAGGAGATGCTGAAACCACTGAACAGCGAAAAGGACCGGCCGGGCCTGCTGGTGACGCAGGACTGCAAGGGGCTTTGCACGAATCTTCCGGCCATCCAGCACGACGACAAAAACCCGTCGGACTGTGCCACGGAACCCCATGAGATCACCCACATCTGCGATGCCTGCCGTTATTTTTGTGTTACCCGGACACTGAGCGCGGAGAAGCCCGCACCGCCGAAAGTGGAGGACTTCGATAGCGCCGGGATGACGGACTACGACGACGAGATGACCGGCGGAGAAATGACAGACGATTATCTGACCTATGGAGGGGGTGACTGACCTGTGGCAAGCATTTCCACATCGAACAATCTAACCATTCTGAAAATCAAGGAGTTTCTGGGGTTGAACGAAAACCAGGACGGCGACACCAAAATCAGAGTTGGAGAGCTCTCTGAGATGCGGAACTTTGCCATTACCAGGGACGGCCATCTCCAAATCCGTCCAGGTACGCAGACGGTTCTTGCCCTTCGCTCTGCCTGGGATAGCTGGGCGGACAGCCAGGAAGAAGGCGTGGAAGAGCACCCGGTATTCTGCGGCTGCTGGTATGGCATGGTGGGAGGGGAATACCATCTGCTGTGCGCATTTGGCGGTGTGATCTTCGATGTGGACATTCTGCTGGAGAGTGTAAAGGCAGTAGGGACCTGTACCCAGGACAAGACCTCCTTTTTCGGCTTTGACGAGAAGGTTTATCTGCTGAACGGCCATGAGTACAAGAGCTGGACTGGAGAATCAGAGGAGACCTTTCAGGATGTGGAAGGCTATATCCCGCTGGTACAGACAGCAACCACGCCGGAGGGCAGCGGAACACAGCTGGAGAATGTGAACCGGCTGACGGGGCTGCGGCGTGTACGCTTCTCCCCGGACGGCGAGGCGAAAGATTTTTTCCTGCCGGAGAAAGAGATCGACAGTGTGACCGCGGTAGAGGGGACGGATGTGCAGTATACCGCCGACACCGCGGCTGGAAAAGTGACCTTCAACACAGCCCCGGCCAAGGGGACGAATACTGTGACCATCACCTACAAGAAAGGCGATGGCGCCCGTGGCGATGTGACTGGGATGCACTTCTCTGAGCTCTACAACGGCTCCAACGATACCCGTGTGTTCCTGTATGGAGATGGGACAAACCGGACCATCTACAGCGGAATCAACGGAGACACCGGCCTCGCGTCGGCGGATTATTTCCCGGACCTATACGAGGCGGCCATCGGGGACAGCAACACGCCGCTGACCGCTCTTGTGCGGCATTATGCCCGGCTGCTGGCCTTCAAGCGGGACAGCGCATGGTCGATCACCTACAGCACCGTGACGCTGGACACCGGAATCACCACGCCCGGATTTTATGTGCTGCCGGTCAACCGGCAGATCGGGAATGACGCTCCCGGACAGGTGCGGTTACTGGAAAACAATCCGCTGACACTGGACGGCAGCAGCATCTACCAGTGGCGGTCTACGTCCAGTACCGGGAATATCACGGACAATGAGCAGAATGCACGGCGCATTTCAGACCGGATCGCGGCCACGATCAGCGGTTGGGCGCTTTCGGAGGTCAGAACCTTCAACAGAAAGCGGGAGCACGAATACTGGTTTTTGTGGAATGGAAACGCCGTCATTCTGAACTACGCAAATGACAGCTGGTATTACTACACCAATATGCCGTTCCAGCAGATGGTGGATGTGGAGGATGACACCTACGGCATCACGGAGGATGGAAAAATCAAGCATCTGTCCCGGCAGTATCGAAATGATGATACAGAAGAGATCGATGCCTATGCCGCCACAGGCTCCATGGACTTTGACAAGGACTGGCTGCTGAAATACTCCCCTATGCTGTTCGTTGCAATCCAGCCGGAAACCAACGCCCGGATCACAGTGACGGCACAGAGTAACCGGAGGAGTGATTACCCGGAGAAGGTTGTGGCATCCAGCTTGGCGACCTTTACCCATGCGGATTTCCGCCATTGGTCCTTCCGAACCAACCGGAAACCCCAAGTGGACCGGTTGAAGCTGAAGGTGAAGAAGGCGACTTTCTACAAGCTGATTTTCAAGAGCAAGAGCGCATCCGCGACGGCGACTGTTCTGGAGACGGACATTCAACTGCGGTATGCCGGGAACGTGAAGTAAGGAGTTGAGCAATGAAGAAGTTTGATCCGACACCTCAGAAGGTGTCTGCGGAGTATCAGGCTGGGGTCCAGTTTAATCAGGGAATTCAGCTGTATGACTGCGTGAATGTCAATGAGAACTTTTTCATTGGCAAGCAGTGGGAGGGAGTACATAGCAATGGCCTGCCTACTCCTGTTTTCAATTTCCTGAAACGTGTCGTTTTGTTTTCCGTGGCGAATGTGTCTACAGACAACCTGAAGCTCCACGCAAAACCGCTGCCCTCCAACGGAAAACTGACAGGTCAGGATGCAGAGATTTTGACAGACCTCTTGAATGACCAATTCCAGTCTATTTTCGAGTTCAACAAAATGGGGGCCTGTATCCGCGAGTTTGCCAGGAACGCCGCGGTGGATGGGGACGGCTGCTTGTACACCTATTGGGACCCTGATGTAGAGACAGGGCAGCCAAGCAAGGGCGCAATCAAAACGGAAGTTTTGATGAACACACAGGTGCTGTTTGGAAACCCCAACAGCCGAGACGTTCAGAGTCAGCCCTATATCATGATTGAACGCCGGATGCTGGTTTCTGAGGCCAAGAAGCGGGCAATCGCAAACGGCGTCAGGGAGGATGATGCGGACAGCATCACTGCTGACAGCAAGCAGAGCGGGGATAGCCGCATGGACGAGCTGGGCGGAAATAAAGTTACGGTTCTGCTGCGGCTGTGGCGGGATGACGAGAGCGGAACCATCCATGGTTATGAATGCACGCAGAATCAAGAGATCAAGCCCGAATGGGACCTTGGAATCAAGCTGTATCCCATCTCCTGGATGTCCTGGGACTTTGTACAGGACTGCTACCATGGGCAGGCCATGATTACAGGGCTCATTCCGAACCAGATTTTCGTAAACAAACTGTTTGCCATGTCCATGATCTCTCTGATGATGCTGGCATATCCCAAGATCATCTTCGACAAGACGAAGGTCGCCAAGTGGAGCAACCGGGTGGGCGCGGCCATCGCCGTCAACGGCAGCGTGGAGAATGTGGCGAAAATCATCGACCCGGCCACCATCTCTCCGCAGATCAGCCAATTCATTGACTTGGCAATCTCCTACACCCAGCGGTTTCTGGGCGCTTCCGACGTGGCCCTTGGCGATACACGGCCCGACAACACCTCCGCTATCATTGCCCTGCAGCGGGCGGCGGCGACTCCTATGGAGCTGACAAAGCAAACGCTGCTGCAGGCCATTGAAGACCAGGGCAGGATTTACATGGAGTTTATGGGCGAGTATTACGGGGACCGCTACGTGGAGATTCCTGTTGACCAGACAGCTCTAGGTGGCAACCGTGTGATGTTCACCATGCCGGGGTCTAATGGGAAGGTCTTAGCTCCGTTCGATTTTTCCAGCCTGAAGGACTACTACTTTACCGTGGACCTGGATGTGGGAGCATCCTCTTACTGGTCCGAAATCGCCTCTATGCAGACGCTGGACAATTTGCTGATGCAGGGCAAGATTTCCACAGTGGAGTATTTGAAGCGCCTGCCTGCCGGTCAGATCACAGACCGGGAGACGTTGATTGCGGTATTACAGGCAGACCAGCAGCGGCAGATGGCAATGGCGATGGGCGGCGCAGGCGGCAACTCCGGGAATGGGGGAGGCCCCGCGCCTGCCGGGCAGGAAAATCCACCGCTGCGGGGCGGCGCCGGATATGGGGCGTTGCAGCGGGTTATCAACCAGACGGGAGAAGTTCCGCAGGAAAGGGGGGCCTGATACATGGCTCTGTCGAAATTTGAGAAGGACATGGCGATCATCTCCGCTCTGGACGATGAACCGAACGACGTGGGCGGCCTGACGGCTGCGGAGCTGAAAGGCAAATTTGACGAGGGCGGTCAGGCCATCAAACAGTTTTTGAATGAGACGCTGACACCGCAGATTGACTCCGAAAAGGCTGGCCGTGATGAATTGGAAGGGCTTGTCCTGGGGCAGATTCCGGATAGAACAATCACCGTTGAAAAGATGGCCCCATCGTTCTTTACGTCCATTCTGACCCCTCAAATCCAAGTAACCTACAACGGAGGTGTTTAAATGGCACAGCAGTTAGGACAGGTGGCCGTCGGCACACTGGTAAAGCTCAATGAGAATGGTTCCCCGGTGGAATTCTATGTGGCGAAGCATGATTATGAGAGCGGTTTAAACGGAGCCGGGCGGACGCTGTTAGTGCGGAAGGAATGCTATGATAATCGGGTGTGGAATAACATTCAGGTAAATACATACGCCTCTAGCGCACTTGATAGCTGGCTCAACAGCGATTACAAGAATCTTCTGGACTCTGATTTTCTGACGGTAATTGGGACCACAAAATTTCAATATACCATTGGTTACGGAGATAAAACATTAAGCACGTTAGAACGAGCGATTTTTCAACTTTCCAGAACAGAGCTTGGATTTACGCTCCCGGCTGATGCAAATTTTGAGGGAAATATTCTTCCTATCGCATCGATTTTGCAAAAAGCTTTTTTGAACGGGGAAACGAATTCGCAATGGACTCGAACACCAAATACATCTTATCTCACATCTGCCTTTTTTGTATATGCAGGTGGAAGTTCTGATTCGACTGGCGTTACTGCAGAAGCTGGCAGCCGCCCCGCTTTTACCGTCCCTTCCACATTGAGCGTAACTGACGATGGGACACTCTCTCTGGCGTCTGCTCCTCCACATGCGATAACTGTCCCTGTTCAAGCTATGCAGGGCAAACAGCTTGCAGTCTCCTGGCCTGCTGTGGACGGCGCTGACGGCTACATTCTGGAGCGCAAAGCAAACACGGACGCTGACTGGGTGCAGGTGTATTCTGGAGCCGATTTGACTTTTTCTGAAACTGCCGGGACCTGGGAATCGGTTCAGTATCGGGTAAAGTCTGGCGCCAATGGAAAATATGGCGAATATACAATCAGTTCCCTTGTTGATGTAGTTCCTGTTTCCGTTCTGGTAATTTCCGGGTCCGACGGCAGCTTGGGCACTCTCACAAATGATGTGCAGTATTCGGTGTCCTCCAGCGGAACCAGTGCTTTGACGGTTACGGAATCTGCTGGACGAACTACCCGAACGTTCACGGCAACAAACGGTGCCACCATCAAAATCCCCGTGATGGACCTGCCGACCGGCAGCGGCACGATCAAGATCACGGCATCCACCAATCCCGGAAGCGGCGTGGTAACGGTGACGAGATCGTGGACGTATACCAAGACGGCGCCGACGTTTGCCAATACCGGCAGCACGGCTCAACTGCAACAGAATGGGAAGAACATTTTCCCGCTGACACTGCTGGAGTGTGTGCGTGGGACAGAAAGTCTGGCTCCTGGCGGGTTTGGCTTTGGGGATGCGGTGCAGAGCATTGAAACTACCAGCGCAGGAGAATCCTATGAGACATACTGCGCCAAGGTAGACGCCGTACTGGACGGGATGCCTGACAAGACCGCAAAACTGGTGCTGGCCTATCCGCCTGCGGTGTACGGCAAAGCGGGTACTACGATATCGCTCTTATATAAGGGCGACGCCAACTATGCAGTGCTATCCAATATCGGCAGTGCAGACACGGGGCTGTGCGGATGGCGGATGATAAAATTAAAAAAATCATCGTCAGACCCGTCTGCTTGGCAGCCGTTTGAGTGGGAGCATCCCCCCATGCAGTTGGGCGTCGAGTACCGCACCGTGGAGCGGTACAACGGCAAGCCGATACACATCAAGGCGGTGAGTCTCGGGCTGCTAGAAAATAATACTTCTAAAAGTGTGGAGCATGGTATATCTGATTTTGAGTCATGCGTTGAATGCAGCGGATTTAGTGGACCTATAAATCTTGTCGGGAGCGGTGGTGTTGATTCAATATATGCAACAACTTCTCGTGTCGGGATTGATACAAATGGAAGTTTTAGTAGTGCAGCAACATCATCTAAATTAAATACTGTTGCGATTATCAAGTACACCAAAACCACGGATTAAGGAGGGCACCATGAAGATCATCAAATATCAGTTGGCAACAGAGATCAACCACGGCACCCCTGAGGAACCGGACATCGAGACGGTGTTAACTGCTGTTGTTGTGTCCTATACAGAGGAGGCTTACGCCATCGCCCAGGCGGAGGCATACCAAGGGCAGATTACCGTGGAGGACGATGGACAGCCGGAGCCGGAACCGGGAGCCGAGGACATTACTCTTGATATGCTGGCAGACCATGAGGAACGCCTGTGTATGTTGGAACTCACCACAACCACTGTATGACAGGAAAGGAGCAGGACCATGACAACTGTATACAATCTTTGCAAGCTGCTGATTGACCGGGGCCGCACTGACGGCCTTCAGGAGAAGATGGACGTGTATCTCGCCGCCGACAGGCTGACCCCGGAGGAATACAGCGCCCTCAGTAAGATGCTGACTGCGGAGGCGGCAGAGTAAAATGGACGAGAAGTGCATCCTGGACCCGCAAAGGGATTGCCTGGGCCTCCAGAAAGCCAACATGCTGGAAAAGCAGATGTCGGAATGGCGGGAGGCGTCCCGCAACACCCACAAAGAACTCTTTAACCGGATGCGGGAACTGGAAAAGGCGGAGGCCGCCCGGAATGAGCAGTACGACAATATCATGGAGAAGCTGGACCGGCTGATCTCATGGCAGGAGGCCGAGCAGGCCAAGCCGAAAAAGCGGTGGGAGGCCATCGTGGACAAGTCCGTGTGGGCGGTTCTGGCGGCTGTGATTGCGTTTGTTTTGGCCCGCATTGGGCTGTAAAAAAGCGACGCCCCCGAAGGAGCGCCGCGAGTGCCCCGATATGGAAAAAAGTAAAACCACATCAATAAGGAGGGGGGCACACCTGCATCTTACATCATCATCAACCGGCGGTCAAGCCGGAAATTTGAAAGGAGCTACCAATCATGAACAAGACCATCAATAACATCATCGATGACTTCAAGAGCGGCAAGATTACTGTGGAGGATGCCAACAAGCTGCTGGTTGAGGCTGGCGCCGGATTCTCCCTGAACCCCGAAAAGAACCCCGATGGCGGATGGACCGAGGCAGAGATGGCGGAGGGATTCCTTCCCGGCGAGGAAAAGGAGCCTCTTCCGGACAAGGTAGACATGGGCCGAAATCAGGCGCTTGCCGGACAAGTGGTTCGCCAGAATACCAAGCGCGGAAAGTTTGATGTGACCTATGATGCAGACGGTTATGCCGTCAAGGCCATCCGAGTGTAATCGGGAGGTCTGATATGGACATTTCCTCTCTTGGCATCACCGGAGTGGCGGCTATCACCGTCATCTGCCTGCTGATTGGGCAGGGCGTGAAAGCGTCCTCTCTGGACAGCAAGTTCATCCCTATCATTTGCGGTGTCTGCGGTGCTGTGCTGGGTGTGGTAGGTATGTTCCTTATGCCGGACTTCCCGGCCACGGACTACATCACTGCGGCGGCTGTGGGCATTGTGAGCGGTCTGGCTGCTACCGGAGCCAACCAGGTAATCAAGCAGCTGGGAAGTGACAGTAAATGAGCTACACGATAAAGGAGCAGCTGGCGAACTCCGGGAACTATGGCGGTTCCCGGAATGCCAGCCAAATCCGGTATCTGGTGTACCACTACACCGGGAATGACGGGGACAAGGCGGCAAACAACGCCGCGTACTTCCAGCGGAACATCGTCAAGGCCAGTGCCCATTACTTTGTGGACGATACCACCGTATATCTGTCCGTCCCCGATCTGAAGATTGCGTGGTCCGTCGGCGGCAGCAAGTACGCCAACGCCGACAAGACTGGCGGCGGCACCATGTACGGCGTCATCACCAATACCAACTCTATCAGCATTGAGATGTGTGACACCATCCGGAACGGTGTCTATCAGGCCAGCGAGGCAACCCTTGCCAACGCTGCCGCTCTGGGCCGGGAGCTGATGGAGAAGTATCACATCCCCATTGAGAACGTGTACCGTCACTTTGACGTGACTGGGAAGCACTGCCCGTCGTACTTGGTGAACGCCCAGAAGTGGGCAGAGTTCAAGAAGAGACTGGAGGTCAAGATCATGGACAATACACCCAGCGGCGCCCACAAGGAGGGCGTGGAATGGGCCGTAAAGAACGGCATCCTGACGGGCAACAGCGAGGGAGACCTGATGCTCTCCCAGCCCGTTACCCGGCAGCAGATGTGCACGATGTTGCATCGGCTTTGGGAGCTGATCGAAAGGACGTGAAACTGTGGCAACTGCCCGTGTCAGATTACCGGATAGCCTGGATGGCCTTATGCGCTCCGAGATGGAGACGGCCATCCGGGAAGCTAATCTTGGGAACGACGATACGGACATTGCCCGGCGCTACCTGATCGACCAAGTCCCGCAGATCGACATTGCAGCGGAGTTCGGCTGGGAGCGGTCAACCATCTCTTATCGACTCAAACGGATTCTCCGCAAAGTTGAAAGCACAGCTCAAAAACTACATTTCACATAATTTCACCTAAACCCCGCTTGGGAACCACCCAGGCGGGGGCTTTTTTTGCGAAAATATCATCAGGAGGACGTAAGGAACAAGGGCTGGTACACGTCGCCGCCCTCCTTGCGGCCTCCTGATTTCAATGATAAGGACGTGTTTTAAGTTGATTCTGAATGGTTCAGAACTGGTGGCCCGGTTGGTGGCCTGTGGCTTCACGGAGTCCACAGCAAGAGACACCTGCGAGAAGTATGCGGCGGAGGGAGATTTCTCCGGATTGGAACGGTTTATCCGGCAGAATGAGCTTTTGTATGACGACCGAAAGCAATATGTTTGAATTTTACAATCCGAACCCCTACGAGAAAAATGTGGGGGATTGCACCGTCCGGGCCATCTCGAAGGCGCTGGAGCAGGACTGGTACAGGACATATCTTGGCCTCTGCATTGAGGGCGCTGTGAGGGGTGATATGCCAAGCGCCAACGCCACATGGGGCGCTTACCTCCGGCGGCATGGCTTCCGGCGGGACATGGCGCCCGAGGATATGACCGTGGCGGAGTTTGCGATGGGGCATCCAAACGGGACTTACATTCTGGCCCTGTCCGGCCATGTGGTATGCCTGCAGGATGGTGTGATCTACGATACATGGCACAGTGAACACGAAACTGTGCTGTACTACTGGCAGAAAGGATGACGTGAGATGCCGAACTATCCCTATTACTATCAGCCGTACCAACCGTATCAGCCGCCTATGGCGGACCAGCTGACGCAGCTGCGGCAGTCCTATCAACCCATGCAGCAGCCGCAGCAAGCCCCGGCATCTCCGTCTATTGTGTGGGTGCAGAGCGAGATGGAGGCGGCAAATTATCTGGTGGCGCCTAACTCTGCCGTTACCTTGTGGGACAGTAACGCCCCAGTGGTCTATCTCAAACAGGCGGACGCAAGCGGCAAGCCCAGCATGAAGATATATGACCTTGTAGAGCGCAATCAGAGGCCCGTACAGGCCCCGCAGGCTCCAACGGTAGAGTATGCGCCCCTGTCCCGCTTGGAAGCGTTGGAGGCCCGCCTGGATGCGCTGGCGGCAAAAGATAAGGAGGATGCAGAATGAACCCGTTTTATCAGGCTATGGGCGGCAACAGACAGCCCAACATGATGCAGCAGTTTCAATCCTTCATGCAGCAGATGCGGGGCAAAGACCCCAACGCCATGATACAAGAGATGGTATCCTCTGGACGCATTTCCCAAGATCAGCTCAACCAAGTCCAAAAGCAGGCCCAGCAGATGCAGGGCATGTTTGAGGGGATGCGGGGTATGTTTGGGAAATAAACAGCAGGGGCATTAAGCCCCCGCCGTTCGGTCAGGTTTTGTGTGGACTGGCTCTGTCATCATTCTCTCAATGCTCCAGCCACGCACATATCGGTTGTGAAATGTGACCCAGTTAATTCCTAATTCTTTTGCCCATTCCACAAGCGTTTGAGTCCGTCCATTGTACTCAATCACAATGTTATCGGACTTGTTTATATTCTGCGTTTTCATCGTTGCCCAGCGGCAGTTCTCAGGACAATAGGGGCCGTCATTATCCCTTCTGTCCAGCGTATAACCCTCCGGCCTACCGCCAATAGAATCAGACCACTCAACAAACTTGAAAAAATCATGCCATTCTTCGCAAACATAAATCCCACGGCCACCATAACGGCGATAGATTTTTGACTTCTCATTGTAACACCGTTGCATCATCTGTCGCCAGATTCCATACAAGGGATGCTTACTGCGGCCGTCTTGTTTGGTGTAGATGGTATTTCTGAGACAACCGCAACTTTTTACGGCTCCGTTTTTGAATTGATAAGGCAATACATCAATTGTCCCACCGCAATCACATCGGCATCGCAACCTCCAACTGGTATCGTCTGGCTTTCTTTCAGCCAGTCCAATTACAGTCAAGTAATTGCTCCGTTTTCCGATGTACTCGTTCACATCGAAATATGGTTTATAGATTCTTTTTTGTTCCATCGCATTTACCCTTTCATGCGCCCTGATTGTCAGATTGCGTGGAAACCGTCAGGGTAACGGCTTGTCGGGAGCGACCCTATCCACGCATAACAATTATAGCACAAAAACATCAAAAAGTATATAGATGCGGCCGCATTTATAAATATTTTTACAAAGGAGAAAGTTATATGTCTCTTAGTAATGACGCAACTCTGACTATGCCGGTAGCTCCTGCGTATTCCGCTGGTGGCTATGGCGGCAATGGTTCCATGTGGGGTGGAGACTGGTCTGCCTGGATTATTTTGTTTCTCATTTGGGGGGCCTTTGGAGGCGGCTGGGGTAATGGCTTCGGCGGAGGTTTTGGCGGAGCAAACGGGCCTGGATTCCAGGGTTACGCTACACGCTCCGACATCAACGAGGGCTTCGCCCTGAACGGTCTCCAGAACGGCCAGACCTCCATCCGGGATGCCGTGAGCAACGGCTTCCATGGCGTGGATACCGCTGTGTGCAACCTGGGCTATCAGACGCAGGCGGGCTTTAACGCCCTCGGCGCCCAGCTGGCGCAGTGCTGCTGCGATACTCAGCGGAGCATTGACGGTGTCCGCTATGACATGGCTACCCAGGCTTGCGATACCCGCAACACCATCCAGTCCAGCACCCGCGACATCATCGACAACGCCAATGCCAACAGCCGCGCGATCCTGGACTTCCTGACCCAGGACAAGATCGCTACTCTGACGGCTGAAAACCAGAGCCTGAAGTTCCAGGCTTCTCAGGCGGCGCAGAATGCTTTTATTACCGCTAACCAGGAAGCGCAGACTGCCGAGCTGATCCGCCGCATCAATCCCATGCCTGTCCCGGCCTATCAGGTGCCCAATCCTTATGCCGGATGCGGCTGCAATCCCTGTGGCTGCGGCTGCTAAAACCCAATACATCAACTTGTAAGAAAGGCTTACATGTTCGGCCCCGTGCCGATTTTGAACCATGCGGCGGGGCAACAGCCTCGCCGCTATCTTTTTGAAAGGAATGAAGTTTATGGCTGAATACAGCAACAGCGCAATCGTAACCGTTGCCGCTGGTCAGAACGTGCCTTTTACCGAGGAGGCCAACACGGGCAAGCCCTGCATTGTGCATCGGGAAGGCGCTGGGCTGGTGACTCTTCGCGGGCTTACGAACCAGTGCCGCGCGAAATTCAAAGTCTCCTTTGGAGCGAATATTGCTATCCCCACCGGTGGGACCGTGGAGGCCATCACGGCAGCGATCTCCATCAATGGTGAGGCGCTGAACGCTTCCACCGCTACCATCACCCCGGCTGCCGCAGAGGATTTCTTCAATATTTATGTTTCCGCTGTGGTAGATGTCCCTCGCGGCTGCTGCGTCACTGTCGCCGCAAAGAACACCAGCACACAGCCCATCCTCGTTGCCAACAGTAATTTTATTGTTGAGCGCATCGCGTGAAAGGAGAACCGATATGGAATATCTGTATGACCTGAAAGAAAAGCTCTGCAAGGAGCTGGAGGAATATGCCCAGAAAAGCAACATGAACGCCGGGGACCTGGAGATGGTCCACAAGCTGACGGATACCATCAAGAACGTGGACAAGATCATGATGCTAGAGGAGGGCGGTTACAGTCAGGCAGCCGACATGGACTCTCCTTCCAGCTATGCCAGAGGCTCCAGCTATGCCAACCGTGGCAAGCACTATGTCCGGGGCCACTACAGCCGGGACGGCGGCTACTCCCGTGACGGGCGCGGCGGATACAGCCGCGACGGCTACTCCCGTGCCCGCGGTTATTCCCGCAGTGAGGCGAAGGACTCCATGATGGAGCAGCTGGGCGCTATGATGGAGGATGCATCCAATGACCGGGAGCGGGAAGCGATCCGGATGTGCATGGAGCATCTCAATCAGGAATAATTCCCACAAAACAAGGGGGCCGCTTGCATAGCGGCCCCTTTTGTTGTATAATTGTTGTACAACTTGATAACAAGCTAGAGCGTTCAGCGCCAGAGTTCGGAGTGATCCGGGCTTTGGCGCTTATTTTTTTTGAAATTGAGGTGAAATTGATATGGCAGCTGCAGAGGAGTCTATCCGCGGGAAAACCAGACCGGATATGTCCAGAAACGAGGGACTGGCTGGGCAGACGGTCACGAAGGGAGACTATGAATATACCTACGATGATAATGGGTATGCGAAAAAGGCCATCAATGTCAAAAACAGACAGGAACGGGAACAGGAGGGGTATGGTGGAGGCGGATATTCCGGAGGCGGAGACTCTTCCTATTATGACTCTCTCCAGCCCACGGACCTTTCTGGATACCTGAATGACATGTACAAAGCCTACACGGACGCACAGCTGGCGGCTCTGAAATCGGCATACGAACAGAATTTGGCAGGTCTGCAAGCAGACGCGGAGAAAATTCCCGGCATTTACCAGGGCGCCCGGAATGAAGCGGCATCTCAGAATGATATTGCCCGAATGGCCTTTAATGAGTACGCAAACGCACGAGGCTTGAACACCGGAACCAGCGGGCAGGCGGCTCTTGCAAACTCCGCTGTGCTGCAAAGCAACCTCACGGACATCTCCACAAAGGAGTCCGATGCCATTGCGGAAAACGCCCTGCAACAGCAGCAGCTGGCGATTGAATACCGCAACGCGGCAGTGCAGGCGCAGGCGGAAGGGAACTACCAGATGGCCCAGGCCCTGTACAATGAGTATGTGCGGCAGGACAACGCCGCCATGCAGACGGCACAGCTTGCCCAGGAGCAGGCCAACTGGGAAGCGCAGTTCAACGCTGGAAACAGCCAGTGGCAGCAGCAGTTTGACGCTTCCCAGCAGGAGTATCAGGACAGCCTTTCGGCACAGAACCGGGAATATGCCTATAATCTGGCGATGACGATGCTGGCGGCGGGCGTGATGCCGGACACCAATACGCTGAACGAGGCTGGGATTTCCACAGCCGACGCGCTGAATATGCGGCTTGCTGCAATGTCTACTGGCGGTTCGGACGGCGGGCGGAGAAGTACAAACACTTCTGGTGGGGATTCTAGTGGCGGCGATGAAGGAAACAAAATCGAGAGCACCCCAGATACAGAAGGCACTGTGAAAAAGGCAGACCGTGACACCACAATTCGAAATCTGAATGGACGTCTGCAAATTACAGACGCCTCCCAACTTGGCCCAGCCGCAATGAATATTGCAAACGCCATGAGCAGGTCAAACTCGGCATCACAGCTGGGAACTATTGGTGAAATGATTTCGAATGCACTTGAACGTGGACAGATTACAGAGGCAGAAGCGGACTTTCTGCTTCGGTCTATCGGCCTTTAACGGAGGTGTCTATGGCAAGCATCCAAGACCGGCTTAACAAGTTGCAAGAAATGAGCCGCCAGCAGGTGAGAGACAGGGAGCAGGAAACGAACCCAAGGACAAAGGCAACTAAGAAAAGCGCCCCTGTCTCTCAGAAACTGCAACCAACTATACAACCCCCAAAAACAACTGATCCACGGCAGGACCACATCACCGACATTGTGGACAGCACCACGGGCACCGTGATCCAGGTGGACCGGCCCTCCCGTCTGGGGAGCATGGCTAAAGGCGCGGTGCAGGGAACCGGTGCAAACTATGCCTCTTCCGGCGGGTCTTTGCTGGACCTGATGCGCAGTGTGGACACCGCCAACAGCTTTTCCACAAAGCGGGCCAATCAGGAGGCTGAGAACGCAGCCCACTACCGGGAGATGTTGAAACGTGGGACGTTGGATGATGGAACACCCATCACGGCGTCTATGCGGAAACAGCTGGAGACCTTGGCGGCGCGTGCGGAGCAGCGGTCCGGCGTCTACCGCCAGGGAGCGGAGGCCCAGCACGCCCCCATTTCCCGTGCCATCAACTCCGCCTATGAGACAGCGGACCGCCTATCTGAGCAGTCTGCGGAGAATATCGCGGCGGCGAAAGAGGGGCTTGGCGGTCTGGGGCAGTTTGCCGTGGACGTAGGTGTGGCCGGGACGCAGCTGGCAGGGGACGCCTTGATCGGCGCCCTCCTGGCTCCTGTCACCGGCGGCGCATCGGCCCTTGCCCCCATGGCTGTCCGTGGCTTTGGCTCCGGGACGCAGCAGGCCCGGCAGGAGGGGGCGACGCTGGGGCAACAGCTGGCCTATGGCGCGGGGAGCGCGGCACTCAGTGTAGCGACAGAGAAGATCGCCAACGTGGCCGCTCCGCTTCGACGGACCTTTGGTTCCGGTGTTCTGGACAATGCTATCGCAAAAGCAACCGGACGCCTGGGCCAGAGTGCGGCTGGACAAACGGTCCTTTCCGCATTGAGCGAAGGTGGCGAGGAAGTCGTGGAAGCACTGGTGCAGCCTGTTTTGCAACAGATCACCTATGATAAAAACGCCCTGCAGCAATATCAGGACCCGGACTATCTGGCAGACACCATTTATCAAGGCCTGATTGGAGGCGCTTTGGGTGGTGCGCTTGGAGCTGCTGGAAGCATTGGCCGCAGGAGCGCCGAAAATGCCAATCGCCGGGCCACAGATGCCGCAGGAACGGCGCAAACGGAAACTGCACCCGTTTCCACCACCCAGGCACAGGAGGCTGCAGAGGGCACTACAGGCTTTTTGGAGCCAACGCTTGTTAGCCGTGTACGTCAGTCTATTCCGCATATCCAAAACATGAATCCGGTTGCCGAGGTTACTGGGACAGAAATCCCCCGAAGTGGAAAACTGGTGGATCGGCTTGCCTCTTTTGTCAATGCGATTGGGAATAAGGTCAATCGGCCCGGCTTTGGTGATGTTCTATTCTCCAGGGGGAGAATCAAGTCCAGCATGATCGGACATGGGACAGGCCCTTCCAAAATCGAGACATTTGCGGCCGTCCCGGATGTAATCCGAAACGGCCAGCAGATTGACTATCAACAGAACTGGAAAGGGCTCGGCTATGATACCTACACTTTCGCAGCGCCAATTACCTACCGGGGGCAGCCTACTTACTTAGGTGTCATTGTCACGAAGGACAGCGCCAGCAACCGCTACTATCTTCACGAGGTAGTGGATGCAAATGGAGACGTCATCTTTAGAAATGACGAATCCCCCGCATCTACACCAGACGGAACTTCTGCCCTTTCGGGTGACCTCGATACCGTAGTAGACGCGGGGGATGGTGCAGGAACAACACCGGGCACTGTCGACACCGTGACAGACGGGCGGGCCTCCCGAGGAGTTCCTGCTTCTAATACTACTATAGCACCCGGCGCGGAAAATGTCAATTCGGACGCTCTGGCGCAAATTCTGTTTGGGGATACCCGGCAGGAAACCGGAGACACACAGGCACCGCCAACCTATGACAACCTGGGCAGCGCCCGGCGGGGCTTCACCACCCCCGGCATGGAAGGGCAGGAGAGGACCAGCCGCCTTGCGGAGTCCATGCCGTATAATCAATATCAAGAAGCCGCCACCGGCCTTTCACGGGAGGACTATGCCAAGCTGTTCCGGTATGAAAGCCAAACAGAAGGGCGTTCTCTCAATCTGGCAGAAGAACTGGTGTACGCCGTTCGGGACGGCCAGCGGACCTTCCTGCGAGACATTGACGAGACGGCTTTTCATGAGTTGGTGCAGTCCCTAGATGATGCGACGGCATGGAATGCGCCCCAGATGGATGCCGCCCGGATGATCCAGCAGGAGCTGCAGGGCAGGTCCGCAAATCTGGAGATCCCCTCTGAGGAATATACGGACTTCCTGCGGATCATGCGGGAGCATGAGACTGCCACTGGTCAGGGCGTTCAGGCAAACGCCAAGTGGAGCCGCCGGGACAACCAGAACGGACAATCTTCGGAGCTGGAGGCGTGGGACAATCTGCAAAACTCCAATCTTTCCGAAGAAGAGAAGCGCAGCACCTTCCAACGGATTGTGAAGTGGGATACGGAGATCGAGCAGGCCGCAGAGCCGCAGCAGTTGAAAGACATTATCCTGAACGTTGCACAGCAGCGGGGCGTTTTGAATGGCTTAACTGGTCGGCAGAGCCGGATTATGACCGCGGTTGCAAACAGCAGCTTGGACTCCCTGACATTCGACCAGTTGAAGCAGTTCGCCTATGCTTCCACTTCTGCGCTCAGCACCGACTCCACACCGGCCAACATGGGTCAGAAGATCAAGACTATCCAAATCCTGAACATGCTGTCCAACCCCAAAACGGCGGTGAAGAACATCACCGGAAACACGTCTTTCTACGGCCTGGACGCGCTTTCCATGAAGGGGGCGGCCCTGCTGGATATGGCGCTGTCCAAAGTAACAGGGACCCGCAGCGTGGCCTATGAACGTTCCAATCTGGGGCAGGCAGCCAAGGCGATGCAAATGGCGATTGCAGAAATCACCATGGACGTAGACATGGGCGGTAATCAGAGCCGGTACGGCACCAGCAGCCGCCGGACCTTCAAAGCCAGCGGAAACTTTGTGGACCGTGTAATGTCTATGCTGGAGCGGAACCAAGCGTACCTTTTGAATGCCACAGACGAATTCTACAAGGGCCTTGCCCGCAGCAATGCGAGCCGTACCCAGGCGCTGGTCGACCAAGGGAAGATCAAGACTACTGACAAGGACTATGCACAGAACCAAGCTGACGCACTTGCACGATACCGGACGTTCCAGGATGACAGCAAACTTTCTCTTGCGATCCAGCAGGTACATGATGTACTGAATATGGTTGCTGGCATTGGTGACAGTGGACGGAGCATCCGCGGCCGTACAGTCCATGCCTTCGGAGCTGGTGACATTGTGGCGCCGTTTACTCGGGTAGCCGGAAATCTGGCATCTCGCGGTTTGGAGTATTCTCCCGCGAACGCTGTCAAGGGTATTGTGGAGATGGGTAAAACCGTGGCGCAGGCTGTCAGCGGTCAGAATGTGGACCCGGCTGCACAGGCCCGGGCCGTCTCTGACACTACCCGGGGCCTCACCGGAACCGCCATTGCTTACGGATTTATGCTTTTGGCCCAGTCGGGGCTTCTGTCTCAGGCAGGGGACGAGGATGATCCGGACGTGGCGGCGCTGAATTCCAGCGAGGGCATCACGGGAACCCAACTGAATATCTCCGCAACGGAACGGGCTTTGTCCGGTGGAAGCACGGAATGGCAGAGTGGAGACACCCTGATCGACCTGTCCTCCATCGAGCCGCTGAACCTGTTGATGAACCTGGGAACGGAGATGGCAAAGAGTGAAGGGAACCCCATCGTTTCTTCTTTTAATGCTGTGCCGAAATCCTTTATGGATGCAACTGCGGAGCTTCCGGTGATGCAGTTCATTGGGAATGCGGCAACGGACATCATCAAATATGGACAGGACCCACAGGAAGTATTACTGCAGGAGGGGGCAAACACGGTAGCTTCTTCCCTGATACCAAACATTCTGCGGTCTACGGCCCGTGGGCTGGATGACCGACCCCGCAATACCTATTCCGGGGATACGCTCGGAGAGCAGGTTGTGGACAGCGTGAAGAACAGCATCCCGGGTTTGCGAGAAACCCTGCCGGGGTCTGTCAACCCACTGGGGAGGAAAAGCTGTATCAGGGGAGCACTGCGGACCGCCTGCTGAACGCGCTGCTGAACCCGGTGGGAGTCAATACCTACGACCAGAGCGAAGTGTCTCAAAACATGGAAGCGCTGCGCGAGCGGACGGGGGAGACCTCCTTCTATCCTTCTAAGAGCGCCCCATCGGAGCTCTCGTACACAAAAGATGGCAATACCTATAGCAAGTCCTTGACCTACGAGGAGCGGCAGGACTATCTCCGGGATCGCGGCGCCGTCGCACTGACTACGCTGTCCTCCATGATGGGCAGCAGCGCATACAAGAGGGCGAATGATACTACCAAGACGGAGCTTTTGGACCTCTGTAATGACTACGCCAGCCAACGGGCAAAGAAAACGATTCTGGGAGCCGACAGTGTTCCGGCATGGGTAAACAACGCAGAGACAGCGCAGAACGATCTTGGAATATCTCCAGCGGAATACTTGGCCCTCTATCATCAGTACGGCGCCGAGATCATGTCTGGGACGGCTTATGAGAAAACGAAGCAGGCAGTGGCTGCCGGTCTGACTGTCGAACAGTATGCGGATATGAAGAACGGAATTGATGCGGACAAGAATGGGTACAAATCCAAAAGTGAGGCCAGGGCTTATCTGGATAGCCACAATTTCACCCAAGAGCAAAAGGCGGACCTCTGGACAATCATCAACAAGAGTTGGGAGAAAAATAACCCCTACGCATAAGAGAAGCCCCGCCAGACGGCGGGGCCTTTTCTCACTGTTTGGAGATGATCGTTTTCAGAACCGGAACAACGCTTTCGTAGTATCGGAAGGACGGGACTTCCTTTCCGGGGCAGTTCTTGGCAACGTCATTGACCCATGTCCCGTACTGCTTCGTTTTCAGGTGGTTCCGGTTGGCGAGCATCCCGACCTTGTTTGCGGAGATGCCCAGTTTTTCGCCGATCTCCTGTGCTGAGTACATCTTTTCCCCGATATAGGGCAGGGGGAGCAGGTATTCCCCAGTCAGCTCCTTGGTAGCGTGGGCCTGGAGAACCTGTCTGTAAGTACCGTCATACTCCTTCGCCAGACGCTCCAAAAGCTGGGCCTTGCGGACGCGGATGCTCTCCATCTGGTAGTCGGTCATTCCCAGCCGCTTTGTTTTGCCGCCTTGGATATGTTCCCGCATCTTCTCAAAGGCGGAGACGTAGGCAGCAGTGAACAGGACGCCCTTTTCTCCGGTCATCTTGTTCGCCACCATGTCGCAGCCCTTCTTGGTCAACAGGTAGCAGGGATATTGTTTGCCGCGACTTTCAAATGTGCTCTCGATGAAAAAATCTGACGGCGCAATTTTGCGCTGCGAAATTTCATCGGATTTTTCCATCACTTCAATGTATCCACGGATATCCCGGAGCAAATCCTTATGGTTCCGGTCCGTCCATTCAGCCACATCCCGGCTGTCGACCACTTCTGCGTCATTGAAATTAAAAACTCTCAGTTCGTTCATTACTGGCCCTCCTTCATGCCATCCTCTACGCCGAGCAGGTAAATCCGATATACGGTTGCTTTCATTGTATCTGCAAAGATTTCATCTTTGCATTTTCCGGGAGCAGTGACGGACTTCCTTGCACCATCCCATATTCTCATATACTCTTCTAGAACTTCATCCAGGGAACGTCCTTTCGAGATTGCGTCCAGTGGGACACCTTTCTGTTCATTCATTGTGATACCTCCATAGATTTTTGAACTTGTTCATGCAGTTGCTCTAGAGAGCCGCAGATGGCGTTCAGGGCAGGGAAGTAAATGCTGCGGACACGCTTGGAAAACATTTCGTTCAGCACCTCCGGGTTGAACCCGTCCAGGTTTTCATGCCGCTCTGGGTCAGAGTCAAATTCATCCTGATCGGCAGCTTCCATCGTGATCTGAAATATGGCGCAAATCTGTTTCAGCCTCACGGCGACAGTGTCCATCTCCATATCCATATCAGTCACCCTCCTTCGGCTCTTTGGTGGTAATGATGATGTTGTCCGGGGTGGTGCCGACATAGGCGGCGGCCACCGCAAGGACCAGATACCGGGTGTTGGATGCCTGATTGATTAACTCCTGAATCGTCGCAGTTTTGTCCATGATAATCCTCCGTTCAATTTCTTCTTGACGGGAGGTCTCCATGAAGGTAGAATGGATTTACCGGCAGGGAGACCTCCGGGCGGAGAAAACAGCTCGTAACTTTCCACGGTGCCGGGCTGTTTTCACTTTTTTGTGGCTAAAAGTAGATGGATTCCTTGCCGTATGGCTTCACCACGAGAAATATTGTGCTTCTCGCAATATTCTCTGAGGGCTTTTTCGGTTCCCGGGTCTAACCTGATTGTCAGGTTTACACCCTTCGGATTATCTACTTTCGGCCTTCCTGTTCTAGGCGACATTTCATCACCTCACTTTTTGCCTTGCATTTAATATAATTTATGAAAGGCGAAAAGTCAAGGAGAAAATTCACAGTATATCATGGACAGATTGTGGCTCTAAGAGAAAAAATAATTTTCTGTTAAGTCTTGCTAAATCCTGTCAATCGGTGTATGCTTTGGGCGAGGGAGGAATGAAAGATGTTTATGTCTTTTTTGTTGGACATCGTTTACGCTGTCACATACAACCTGATTCTGATTGTGTTTGGGTTGATTGCGGTTTCAAAAGCGAAAAAAGGGAAGAAGTCAAAAGGCTGGCTGATTGCAGGTGCCATTATTCAAGGCGTGTCAGTTGCCGGTGGGATTTTGGGAAATTTGGGGTTTGGGAATGCACAGCCGATAACATCCTACGGCATCCTTTCTTACATTTTGTATGTTGTGCTGATTATCGCTTTTGCGCTTCTGATTCGAAAGAAGAAAACTGTATGAGAGACCTCGGCGGGGCGGGTGCCCCGCCTTTCTCATTCCTCCCGGTATTCGATGTACTTCTTGAATGGGGCGGATTTTGCTGTGCCGGACCGGGCCTTGACGATACTTCCAGAAGCCCACTCGCCATTATCCAGCCGCTTGGCTTTGAAAAGGATTTCTCTCATTGGGCACCTCCGATGATCTCGTCAAAGGTATATACCTGACCCTTTTCAACAGACGGGAACAGATGTCTGGTGATTACTTCTCTCTGAAAATATGTGCCGTCTACAATTTCCAGGCACTGCGTCCATGCACCATCGTATTTTATTGCATTGATCTCCGGGAGCAAAACTTTGATTGCCTTCGCCCTCTCCACCTCCTGCTCGGTGAAGCGGGGCTTGCAGATGATGCAATCAGCGTTATTGATAATGTAACAAAGTTCTCCGGAGGTCACTTCTCCACCATGTGCATTTCTGATCTCTCCATCTGTACCGACAAAATAACTTTTCGGCTCATCAAATGGGAAGTCATTAAACTGGAAGTTCTGGTTTACCTCAACCCCCAGCACCTCGCAAATTCTCGGTTTGTCCATGTTGGCCTCCAAACTTTCACCTTTGCTATCATTTTTTGTAAGTACATTTCCATCTTCCACCACCTCATAGCCCATCAGGCGAGCGGCTTCGTGAGGGTTGGCTCTTACGTATTCATGACACGGCCTCTTTGTCCCTGCGTATTGCTGCACGGGTTCCCGAATCTCGCAATAGTCGCAATCTTCTTTGCTATCGCAAAACTGCGCTAATGCCTGTTCAATGGTAAGTGCGACTTCGCCCGTCTTACTCCGAAACTTCATGGTCGGCCTCCTTGCCCATGCGGGCACCACAATGACAATATGGTTCTTCTTTTAGCTCCTCTCTTCCGCATAAGCTACAACGAAATGATGTGTATTCATGGAGAATAGGATCCCCATTCTGGTCATATTCAACTGGAATATATGTATGATGGATTTCTGGATTCCATCTCCCGTGTCGCACCGGGGCAACGTCAGCGGCGGGGATGCCTTTGATTGCTCCGCCAATATTCCAAGCCACGGTATCGCCGCAATAGTCTGCCATTCTAAGCCGATCTTCATATTCTTTCTGGCAGATGTCGAGTGCTTCCGCCCTCTCGATGTACTCCTTCATTCTCTCCACCTCTGTTCGTGGTCGTCTGCAATCCGTTTAATGATTTCCAGCTCTTCATCCGTCAGCGTCCGGTTCCACGCAATGGAAAAATCGCCCGTACACCGATTCGGGCAGGCCGTACACTCGCAGCGGTTGGCGTTGCTGGTATCATTCACCCTGAATGGGCAGCTGTGGTTATAGCAGTCAGTTCTAATCCCTAATTCCCGTTCGACAAATTCAGCGGGATACATCGGCGGTATAGTTTTATTCTCCATCCTGCTCCTCCAATACGGTCATATCATAGCCGCTCTCTATAAATCGGATCGTTTTTTGATGGTCGCAAGCGTTCCCGAGATAAGTGTAAATCTCTCGCATATCCTCCACACTGAACCTAGTGTCAAGATATTGATTTATACCATTCA
The DNA here is from genome assembly GCF_005121165.3 of Dysosmobacter welbionis. Taxonomy (NCBI): domain Bacteria; kingdom Bacillati; phylum Bacillota; class Clostridia; order Eubacteriales; family Oscillospiraceae; genus Dysosmobacter; species Dysosmobacter welbionis. The sequence goes on from NZ_CP034413.3 coordinate 3,324,509, forward strand.
GGAAGAAAATATGAAGGGCTGTATTATCTACTGCACGGCGAAACGGCGTGGACTTACAAGCCGCGCGGGAAAACCACTCCAACACCTTGCACTTTACATCCAGTTCGCTCTTGCAAGTGCTGATATTGAAATACACATTTGCCTTTTGGTGGGCGATAAACTCCCCCTGGGCGTTGATGAACCATCCAGGGAAGGAAAGCCCAAGTCTCCTAATGACTGCCCAATCAACCATCCTGCTCCCTCCGTAGTGCGGCCTCCTCGCGGGTCAGGAAAACGGTTTTACCGCTATATTCGGTGTTGCCAATTTTGAGCCGCCATTTCCCGCCGTCAAAGTATGTCAGCCGCTTCATGTCAGTCCTCCTCATACTCCGGGTGTACGCCCATGCAACAGTCAAAGCAAATCCAGCCAGTGGGAGAACATTCATCTCTCACCATCTCGCTCTGCTCATACCGTTCCCCACAGATACCGCACTTTCGGTAGTATTTACGCTTTTTCATGTCAGCCCTCCTCGCCGTCCCACTTCCATGCGGGGCAAAGTTTGTGCAGGTCCTCTACTGCCGCATCCCTCTCCCGCTTCATCTGATCTCTCTGATTTTCTACAATTTCAATACACCGCTTCACCTGTTCCAGCTCGGCCCGCAGCTGCTCGTTTTCGGCCCGGAGCGTGGAGAGGGTGGTGGCGCCATCAAGTGCAACGCCTCTTTTCAGGTCCTTCCCTTCAAAATATCCGTTTAGCTGCTCAATCAGCTTCTCAATGTCCATCAGGTGTCCACCTCCACTGGTTGCTTCATCCACTTCAATGCAGCTTGCCTGCACCCTTCATAAATCGGAATGTTTGGATAAGCACAGATGAAATTGCATACTCCGCCTTTTTCATGCTCACAACACTTACAAAAGTCGGCTCTGAGAAAAATGTCCGCCAGTTCCTCGTCGCTCATGGCCCGGATTTTATCTGCGTTTGTCATGTTTCATCCTCTCCCTCCGGCGGGCGGCGGTAAAACACCCAATGCGGGATTTCCTTTACATTGTAAATGCTACCTGCAGGTGTGATGATATGCCCATGCTGGCACAGACACCAGTACCCGTTCCCGCCCTCGATGGGTTTGCAGGCAACCCACACAGGCTCGTCCATCTCCCGCAGTTCCTCCAGCGTCAGCGGCTCGTTCGGCGGGGTGAGGGTGGGCGTGAAGTAATCACACCCATCCGTACAGAAACAGCTTGCGTTCTGCGATTCTCGGCTCGCCCACAGCGCACATACCTTTTCGTGCAGGCACTTCTTGCAATCAAACTCTTCCATCTTTCAGCGCCTCCTCAGTCGCAATCATCTCGATTACCGGAACAACTTCAAAGTCTCTGTCCCACGAAGAACAGCCGCTTCTAGCCTGCGCCTCAGAACGATATGTCTTGACGGATACGTCTTTTATTTCGGATATGGGACGAAAACTAAAAGCCTTTGCTAGACCGCACCAGACCTCTGTTCTGTTTTTCCGCATGACCACATAGCGCTTGCGCTCAATCCGCATCGTTCAGGACCTCCATCCTTTTCATCACCATCTCCACTTCCATCTTGATCCCCTCCAGCATCTCCATTTCCTCCGCGCTCAGAATCGGCGCGCGGGTGTTCCAGGCCAGGCGGGCTTCGTGTTCCGTCTTATACCATCCGCTGTTCGTAAAACATTTCATGCAGATCACATTTCTGCGGACATTTGGCTGATAGTAACGTTCGTTCCGCACCCTTGCCTGTCCTCTGCACATAGGACATGGCACCAGCACCCCCGCATCCGTCAGCCGCTTCGCAGCATCTTTATTTCCGAGCATGGCTAATTTGACGTCATCCATTACAAATTCCTCCCCATTGTTCTGCCATTGCCTGAGCTATGCCTGGAAAGGTCTTGGCCCGATTCTTCTGTCGGTCTTTCCCACCTCGCATGAACCATGTTCCAGCTTCGTGACAGCTGCATTTCGGGTCAACAATGTTAGTTGGCTCCAAAGGAGGAAGTCCTTTCAACCACAGGCGGGTCTTTTTCTGAACCGGGTGTCCGAACATCCACGGCTGGACCTCCTGGGTGTGCGGCGGCATTTCATAAATCTTGCTGGATACTGGGTTCTCCACACAGATGTGCGGGCAGTCGGCATTCAGAAACCTCAAGAAAAATGCTTTTGCCTCAAGCCCTGTCCGATAGCGCTCCTGATTGAGAACGCCCCCCTTGAACAGGTGTTTTGCTCCGGCGTTCGACAGATATGTACAAGGCGGAAACGCCAGAATCATGTCCCACTGCATTTTCAGCATCTCCAACGCGTCACATTGGATGTGCCACTCAGGATGGCCTCCGCTGCACGGCTCAATGTCGCAGCTGTATGCTTCATGCCCCAGCGCCCTGAATGCTTTGCACACTTCCTGAGACTCTTCACAAGCCACCAGCACTCTCATAGCTTCGCCGCCTCTTTGTCGCCCAGCAGGGCGCGCTTTTCATCCGTCATAGTCCTAAATCCTCCCATGTGATCTGCCGTTCTTCCAGGTCAAACCTGGACCCCATGTAAATGATGTTGTCATCTGTCCGGAACCGCCCAGGGAAAGCAACGTTTTCCACGTGTTGGAGCTCTAAGAGCTTATCCCATAGCTCCCTATGGTGTGCCCGCAAATGTCGGAACTCATTGTCACTGGTATTTGGGCAGAAGAAGCACCCGCCACGCTTACAGAACTCATAGGCTGGAGAGAGGAGCCCGTATTTCCGGCAGAGTTCGCGCGCATCCTTCTGGGTGTATCCGTATTTCTGCAGCAGGGATATTTTCTGCCCGCCCAGGCGCAGCAGTCTTTCGTCCTCGTCTGCTGCATATCCGATATACTGTACTGCTCCTTTATGCGCCCGGCGAAACCGGCCCAGCGGAGGTGTCTTACAGCGATCTTGCACCTTGCAAAACCCCGGCGACGGGAATCCTTGATACTTTCCGGCCCGCAACCCCTTTTTGATCTGGTGCCAAAACACGTCCATAAACGTCTTTTGAGATCGCAGAACCTCCACGCGCACGCCATGTTCCTCAAACCACGGGATTGCTATCCCGTGGATAAAATCTGCATGTTCCGGGACCTCTCCGCTGGTATGCGCATCAAACATGACCTCACAGTATACCAAGGCTGTCAAAGGCTCCCCGTGCTCGAGAGCAAGCAGGGCTGTTGCCGTACTGTCTGCGCCGCCGGACCATGATGCAAAATGCTCAGTCATGCTCTCTTCCTTTCCAGCGGGCGGCTCTCATGCTTCCACCTCCGACGGATAGACTGCGTACTGGCCCTTGCCGTAACGCTGGTATTGGGACGCCATCCGCCGGAAGGACTGGTATTGGATGCCCAGATATTCCGCACACTCTCGGGCGGTGCCCTCAAAGGCGTATTGCCCGTCCTTGCCGTAGATGGTGTACATCTTCAGGCAGTAGCGACGCGGTATCCGCACACGCCCATATTTCCGGGCCCAGATGCTGACGGTCGAAACGGACACATTGACCGCTTTGGCAATGTCCTTCTGGAGGCATCCCCGGTCCACCATCTCCAGAATGGTTTGCAGCTTCTTAGTTGTCATGACTTGCCTCCCATTCCCGGTACAGGGAAAACCAGTCCTCCGCCCGCATCGTCACCAGCCACTCGCAGCGGCTCCGCCGGTGGGCTACAATGGGATATTCCCAAGGAGGCGCATCGTGCTTGGCCTGGGCCATGGCTGCCTCCAAATCCAGCCGCTCCACACGCTTGACTTCCTGATGGATGCCGGGCAGCCCTACAACGTCAGAGGCGTCCCCGGTGTTCCCGCAATACTGAGCCGTGCGGCGGCAGTCATAGCCCTGCCCACGGCAATAGCTGGCCCATTCCAGCTCTCCGCGCTTGCCTTTTTGTTTGCTGTTCATGGTTCCTCCTTGTGGTGATACATTTCCCGGATGTACTTCCACGTCTCGTCGTTCATGCTTTGGGCAGTAGGTTTTTCCTTCCCTTCCTGCTTCCTGCGCTTTTCCCAGGTGATTACAGCCTGTTTCCAGTCCTTCATGGGAGACTGACCGATCTTCCAGCCCTTGGAGGCGTAGAAAGCAACAAACGACTCTGGGTCTACCCCGTTGTTCCGCTCCTGACAATATGCCCTGACTTCATCGACTGTCGGAGGTGAAAAGCGTTTCCCCCTGGAAGAGGGGGTAGGGGGAGTATAACTATCGTTCTCATTCTCTTCCTCTCTCTCTACCTCACCCTCTACCTCTATCTCTCCCTCTATATTGCTTTCCGTTTGCTTCCGGTTTGCTTTCGGTTTGCTTCCGCCTCGCTTCCCGTTTGCTGCCTTTTTGCTTGCTTTGTCAAGTATCGGTTTTACAAGCAAAAAGGAAGCGGATGCCTGTCCTGTTAATGGCTTGCTTTCTCCCTCGAACACATAAGTACAAATCGCCGTCACAAAGGGAAGCTGGTCCTTCTTCGGAAGCACTTTTAACGCCTCCCAGAAGCTGCGGTAAAAGGTAAATTGGTCACGTTCCAAGCAGTTCACCCGCCTTAAAACGGCAGTTTGCCGTCCTCTTCGCCGATCTCGGCGAAGTCTGCGGCTGAGACATTGACGCCGCCGCTCTGGATGGGGAAGTGGGACTCCTTTTCTGTGGGCCACACATAGTCCGCTATCAGGTCTGTATAGGTTTTGCCGTTGTACTCCCGGCTCTCCAGCCGCCCGGCGGCGATGACCCGGTCGCCCTTCACCATAACGGACAGCTGGCGGGCCAGATGCCCCCAGCCCTTGACAGTCAGGAAAGCGGCGGTTCCGTCCTTGCGGCCATAGGCCCGGACGGAGATGGAGCCGACCTCCTTGCCGTTGCTGGTGATGCGGATATCGCCGTCACAGGTGGCCTTTGCGATGACGAGTCCGGTCTTGACCTCGTTGCCGCTGCGGTCATAGTCCGTAATGCCATTGATAAACATCAGGAGTCCTCCTTTTGCAGAGCGTCCACCAGGGCGTCGAAGTCGCCGGACTTGATCTTGCTGGCGCTGTCGTAGCCGTGGGAGCGCAGGAAGTCCTTGGCCTCCTGTTTGGTAAATCCGTGGCGGCTGGCGCAGGTGTAGAAGAACTTGACCTGGGCGGGGGTAATGGGCTTTTCCGGGTCTTTGTCCGCGAAGTAGGCCCCGGCATCCTCTGTGTCGCTCTCAATGTCCTGAGTGAAGCTGTCGGACATGCATCCCAGGGACAGGGCGGCGGACACCAGGGCCCGCTTCTGTGCCATCTTCAGGGCGCTGTTGGCGCCGTCGTAGGGGGACTGGCTGCCGGTGCGGCCCTCCCGGGTGTTGGCGGAGCCGTAGGAGCTGGTAATGATGTACTCTTTGCCATCCACGATCTTCACCAGGTCACAGCGGACGGCATAGAAGAAGAATCCAGTCTCCTGGTTTTCGATCTTGCTCTCCATGTGGTATCGCTGGCAGAGGCCGTAGGCTACAGCAACTTTTTCGGCGCCTGCCTTGAACAGGGTGGGGTGCTTCGTCATGGCCTCCCCGTTCTTCTTGCGGATCACGCCGAAGTCGATGCCACGGCGTAGGGTCTCCGGCTGGCAGCCAAACACGGAGATTTCATAGTCCCCGGTATGGGGCTTGCGCTGCACCGTCAGGGGCGCGGCGTTATAGCTGTAGAGCATTATTTCTTCACTCATGCGTGGTTCTTCCTTTCCACTGCCTGATTCATGAACAGACAGATTTTCAGCAGTTCCAGGTCATAGCGGACTTCCGTGAGCTCATAGGTCCCATCCTTGGAGAGTTTCAGAGCATAGAGATAATCCGGGGTACTATGCCATGGGGGCATCAATTCTTGGTAGGCTGTCAGCTGGGCCCGGAGAGATGGGCCGTGGAGTTGGCCAGTCTTGATGTCCAGGATACAGCTGCGGCCATCATAGAGCGTCCCGTATCGGTCCAGCGTTCCTGCGTAACCAAATTCCAGATTCCCCATGGGGTGCTCGATCAGCTCCCAGTCCGGGCGGTAGTCTTTCAGGAAGCGGCGGTAGGCTTTCAGATACCCGGCGATCTCCGGCGTTTCCTCCGGTGTCTCGCCATAGTCGATCAGGGCGCAGGCTTCATGGACGGCGGTCCCCCGGCGGGCGGCGGTCTCCGCCAGCCACGGCTTATCCGATTTGTAGTCGTATGCCAGAAAGCGGCAGATGTGGGTAACGCTGGGGAGTTCCACGCCGTCCAGGGTATAGGTATGGGACTTTTCATCAAACTGGATCACCGGAACTCGCTCCTTTCCTTGATGCTGCGGCCGTCCAGCCACTCGTCCAGCTGGTCCTCTTCCTCTTCCCGGAGAGTGTCGGCGAAGCCCCGGAAACGGGATAGAAGGGAGCGGCGGCAGGATTTGCAGAGGATGACCCCAGCGGGCATATAGTCTTTGCAGATGGGGCAGACGGCGGCGTCCTCGATATAGGACTGGCCGCAGACGGGACACAGCTCCTCCCGGTAGCGGTAGCCGGGGAATACGGTGGGGTCCGTGCCCTCCCGGACCATAGGGGCGTCAAAGTAGGCATTGCAGATTTGGCAGTGCTTCATGACTCGCCCCCGATCCGGAACGCATCTTCCGCGGGAATACCCATGAGACGAGCCACACTGTCCCGGAATGGCTTGGAGGCAGCCAACCGCCCGGAGAGCATCTGGTATGCCTGGGCGTATGAGACGCTGCCCACGTCCTGAATGAAGCTCTTGACCACGCCGCCATAGTTTTCTACAATGTACCTTCGGATGACCGGATACAGCACGGACGGGGGCCGGGGCGGGATTCGGATGCAGGCCGATAGGTCATTCTTGATGGTGCAGTCCGCGTATCCGATTTCCCGGGCGATCTCCTGCCAGTTGTGGCCGTCGATCCGCATCGTGAATGCCTTGATACGTTTTTCTCTTGTCAAATAGCTCCCTCCTCGATGAAATAGATTGTAGCGGTACGGACTCCGGCCTGGATGGCGGCCTCGTGGCTCTCCATGCAGAGGTCGATGTGGGCGCCTTTCACGGCGCTTCCGGTATCGTCCGCCCGGTAATAGTGGAGTTCTCCGTCTCCGTAGTCCACCAGGACATCAGAACCCAATGGGATGATGGACGGGTCCACGGCCACAGAGACGCCGGGCGTGGCCCTTCTGCCGCTGGCGGTGATGCCGTCGGACTTGCCGCAGCAGCGGGAGCAGGTGCAGTAGTGGGTGACGGTGACATCATCCAGGCGGACGGCATGGGACAGCAGCGCCGCCTCGATCAGCTCGTTTTCCGCGGCCTCCTGCTCCTCTTCGGTGAGATAACAGCGGACCAGGGCCGGGGTATCGTCGCCGGGTAGGCTGCCGTCCTGCGTGGCGGGCTCCGGCTTGTGCATGGCGGGCCGATCTGCTTTCACCGTCATAATCAGGTAGCTTCCCAGCCACGCCAGCAGCAAGATCAGAAATAGGAGATATGTAATCAGCTGCCGCCTCTGGCTCCGGCGCCGCCGCTCTTCGCGGGTCAGCTTTTTCATAGGATATGCCTCACCGCTTCTTCTCGGGTAATATAGAAATGGATGCCCGTGCTGCACTCGTTCCAGCGGTTTTCGTCGAAATCCGAAACGGAGACCACAGTTCCGGGAATGTAATGGAAGTTCTCATCTCTATCACTGACGGCGACCTGCTCCAATACAATCCCCTCTAAATCCTGAATCTCCAAAACGGTTGCCTTTGAGCAGCGGCACTTCCGGCCTGTTCCGGAACTGCGCACGGCATCTTCGGTAATTTCCAGCTTTACAATGCACTCATGACCGCTGGTTTTGACCCTTGCCTTTTTCCAGCCGACAAAAGCGCCGATTTCCGGGCAGGCAATGGGATAAAATAAATTTTTTGCCTTTTCAATGTAGTCGGCCCTGGACAGGTCGGCCCTGGACAGGTTGGCCCCGAACAGGTTGGCCCTGGACAGGTTGGCCCCGGACAGGTCGGCCCCGGACAGGTCGGCCCTGGACAGGTTGGCCCCGAACAGGTTGGCCCTGGACAGGTTGGCCCCGGACAGGTCGGCCCCGGACAGGTCGGCCCCGGACAGGTCGGCCCTGGACAGGTTGGCCCCGAACAGGTTGGCCCCGAACAGGTTGGCCCCGAACAGGTTGGCCCCGAACAGGTCGGCCCTGGACAGGTCGGCCCTGGACAGGTCGGCCCTGGACAGGTTGGCCCCGAACAGGTTGGCCCTGGACAGGTTGGCCCCGGACAGGTCGGCCCCGGACAGGTCGGCCCTGGACAGGTTGGCCCCGAACAGGTTGGCCCCGAACAGGTTGGCCCTGGACAGGTTGGCCCCGGACAGGTCGGCCCTGGACAGGTTGGCCCCGAACAGGTTGGCCCGTTTTCCGCCATTTTCGCCTCGTAGCCATTTAAAGTGCTTGTCCAAAATATTTTTCAACTCTTGTTCGTCCATGCGTTATTCCTCCTTGTAGGTCTCCCGGAAGCTGCCTTCGGGGAAATCGAACTCCACGGTGAAATGATGGTGCCGCTCGTTGATGGAGACTACCCGGCAGGGATGCGGGCCTGTCCTTGCGGTCACAAAGGCGCTGGTGGGGATGGTGGGTTCCAGGCACAGCTTGTCTCCAATGTTCATCTGTGGCCCTCCAGTCTGTCCAGTATCCAGAAGAGACCGTTTGTCAGGGAGATGGCTCCAGCGGTCAGAACGATGATTTGAAGGATCATTTCGACACCTCCGAAAGACTCCGGGCCAGGGTGGCGGCGGAGATTTTGGAGCCGTTGAAGGGGAAGCGGTTCTTCAAAGTGCTGTATTTCTTGATGCCGGTGAATCGCCGGACATCCTCCAGGGACAGCAGGTGCCGCCCTTCGGTGAATTCTAGAATGTCCGCGAGGTTGTCGCGGTAGTATCTTGACTCAGACATTCGGGTCCTCCTTTTCTTGATGGTCGTGGTTGCTGTTCGGGTCTGACGGGCGAAGGCGCAGAGCCTCGTCAAAGGTCATGCCGTAGGCCGCCCGGTTGAGCTTGTCCATGAGCCGCTTGGTGTTGCGTGCCTGGGACTCCAGGTCTTTGATGGTGCTGTTTTCGTTCAAAGTAAATTCCTCCTTGCGATTGATTTCCGCCCGGAGGAATGGTATACTGTCCTCGCGGGCCTGTTGGCGCTTTCAATAGGTTCCGCAGCCCTCGTCGGTGGTGTCAGCACTGGCGGGGGCATTTTGTTATTCAATCTGAGTAAAATCCGTTCTCTTTTTGCAGAAAAAGCAATACATGGTTTTCCTGTGCCCAGGCAAGGTGGCGCCTCTATGTCTCATTTTTGTGGCCGGAGTGATTGCCCCGCAGACATCGCATTGAAAGAGGCGCTTTTGGCACGTTTGCTCTCGAATCCTTTTCATTGAAATTTTCAGATCGTCATATCTCCTATCTGTTTATATTGCCGATTTTATTGATATGTGGTATCCTGATAACAAGGAGTGTGTTGCCGCATGATGACTTCCGAACAAGCGGAAATGCTGCGAAGGACCATCCAGGGCGTCCGGTTTTCTGACTTAACAGAACGTGAAGCGGACATGCTGCGGTGGCTGATGGCAAAGCCAAGGGATATTGCTCCGCAGATGTGCAGAGAGACCTGGAAGCCATCTTTGCCACGCAGGACGGCCTTTGCGCCCTTGCCACTTATGACCATGAGAAGATCATGGAAAAGCGGAAGAAGCTGGACCGCTGGTATCAAGTCCTCTTACTGGTGATCGGCGCCTTGATCGGGCAGCTTGTGGAGCTGCTCTTTTCCGCCCTGCTCTGAGGCCCTGTAGACTTGGGCCAGATTTCGCAGATACAGAGACCAGAACTTATCAAATCGGGCTGTGTCATAGCCGCTTTCCGTTTCGGGAATGATCCCGGCGTCGATGGCGGCCAGAAGGGCACAGCCCTTTTCGTTTGCAAATACAGGTGTTTCCATACGGACCTCCTTTTTAGCTGGCGTACTCATCACCGTCCTCTGCGAATAGGTATTCAAACTTCTTCCCGAAATACTGGCAGTAGGCACGGCACTCTGCGGGAGTGAAGCGTCCTGACTTTGTTTTGCTCTGATAGGCGGTTCGGCTGACTCCGATGATCCTTGCCATATCCTCTTCTGTCAGCTTATGCAGGGCTTTCTGCCCCAGGAGATTAGGGAACATATTTCACGCTTCTTTCACTGTTTGCGTTCCGAAAACTCTAGTTATATGATAGTCTCGATTTGCAAACTTGTCAAGAGATATTGGCAAAAAAGTTTGCGTTCCGAAAACTTATCATTGACATTTGCAAAATGCAAACTTATAATGAAGCTGAGGAGGCGATAATGTGACTTTTGGTGAGAGATTAAAAGAGTTCCGGGAAAGCTGCGGTTATACACAAGAGGAACTCGCTGAAATGGTCGGCGTTGCAAAGACCACGATCACTGGTTATGAAAAAGGGAATCGGAAGCCGGATGTCCCCAAAATAAAAAAGCTGGCACATGCTCTTGGCATTACAGGCGATCAGCTTTTGGGGACTGGATTAGATATAAATAAAGCCCCGCTCTATTCGAGCGAGGCGATGCGGCTGGCGAAAGACTATGACGGGCTGGACCGCTGGGGCAAGCAGGCGCTCCGGCATGTAGCGGATGTAGAGATGGCCCGGATGGAAGATGAAGAGAGATTTCTGCGGGATGCAGGCGAATCGGAGGAAGAAAAGCCAACAATCCCAAACTTCTGGTCGGAGCCTGCGGCCGGTATGGCCTCCCCCATCATGGGCGAGGATTACGATGAATACACCTTGCAGCCAGGAGACCCGAAGGGCGCCGTTTTCTCTGTGCGGATCAGCGGCAACAGCATGGAGCCGTATTTCCCGAATGGGAGCAGGGTCTTTTGCAATAAGGACCCGCTGCGAGATGGTGATATTGGCGTGTTCTCCGTGGACGGTGAAGCGGTCATTAAGCAATACCACTATGACCGGATTCTGGGGATCACCTATTTGTTTTCCCTGAACCGGGAGAGAGCGGACGCGGATGTGGTGATTACCCGCAACAGCGGGCAGATGTTGGTCTGCCTGGGGCGCGTCATTACGAAGCGGCGATTCCCGTTGCCGGGAATGTAAAAAGAAAGACCGTCCGGGCGTTGACGCACCCGGACGGCAATGCAACCAACCAGCAACCACGACGAAGCCAGGAGGTCTGTTCACAGTATAGCACAGACCTCCTGATGAAGCAATAGGAGGAAAAGAAGATGGCGAAGAAAAGCAAGTATCATCAGAGGCCGGACGGGCTATTCGAGGCGATCCGGACCATCAACGGAAAGCGGGTGGCATTCCGGGGAAAGAGCTGCCGGGAGGTGGACAGAAAAATCCTGGAATACCAGGAGCAGAAAGAGCGTGGGCGGGACTTCCCAAAGATCGCGGACGAGTGGGAGGTGCAGCATGAAGGGGATATTGGAGAATCCACGCGGCGGGTTTACTCCTACGCCGTGAAGCGGCTGAAAGAGGCGTTTCCCGGACCTGCGAAGGAGATACGGCCCCTGGACATCCAGCGGTATATCTCCGCCTTTGAGAAGCAGGGGAGGAGCGCCAACAGCGTTTCTATTGAATTGTGTGTCTGCAAGATGATATTCGCCCATGCGGTGATCTCCGGAGATATTGATATTTCCCCGGCTGCGGAGATCAAGAAGAGCCGGGGGCTGCCTGTGAAGCACCGGGAGGCGCTGACCGAAGAGCAGGAGGCCGCCGTAAAGGCAGCGGGGCGGGAGAAGAAAGCCCACTGGTGGCTGTTTCCGTATCTACTGCTTTATACTGGGATGCGGCGGGGAGAAGCCCTGGCGCTGACCTATGCGGACATTGACCGGAAAGCCGGAGTCATCCATGTGACCAAAAAACTAAACTACGCCTACAGTACCACACCGACACTCGAAAACCACTTGAAAAGCGAGAACGGCAGACGGGACATTCCGTTGCTGCAGCCGCTGGCGGACGCGCTGCCCAAAACCAGAGCGGGGCTGATCTTCCCAGGCAGAGACGGAGGATTTATGAAACAAGGGGAGATCGCTAAAAACTGGCGGAGGTACTGCCAGGATGTGGGGCTGAATGAAATCGTCCAGACCAGCGACGGGAAAATCCATGAGACATTCCCAATCACGCCCCACTGTTTCCGCCACAGCTTCGCCACGATCTGTTATGAGGCGGGGCTTGACCCCCGGCAGGCTGCGGAGATACTGGGAGACACACCGGAGGTTCTGGAGAGCGTTTACACCCATCTGCGACAAGAGCACAAGGCAACTGCGGCCCAGCTGCTGGGAGCTTACATGGACGCCAGAGATGGATAGTTTTCCACATAGTTTTCCACTGTGAACGTTATGCGCCGCTAACTGTGAATTTACTGTGAATTTCAGGGGTAATTTACAGTAACATAAGGTAACTTAATCGGATGCCGCGAAAAGCTAGAGCCGCAAGGGAAAGACAGTGATTTCAGCCGTTGGATGAAATTCGATGAAATTAAACAGTCTGTAAAAACAAATTTGCGGCGTTTACACATCTTTTCATTTGTGGTATACTGCATTCGTCAAATTCTGCGCCGGAGGAAATGGAAACGCCCATGTGGAACCGACTGAAAGCCATTCTGGCAGACTTCATCCAGCAGGCCGACCTGGTGCTGCTGGGGCTCTGCTGCGCCGCCACCCTGTACGGCATGGCGCTGATCGCCAGCGCCACCCGGTATCTGAACATCGGCGGCATCGTGCGATATGTGGGCGTCCAGGGGGCGGCCATGGTGCTGGGCATCTGCGCCTATATCTTCATGTCCATGTTGGACCTGGAGCGGCTGATGCGACGGTGGAAGTGGCTTGTGGCCTTCAACGTCGTGTTCATCGCCCTGCTGCTGACACCTTTTGGCGTCTCGGACAACACGGGCAACACCGCATGGCTGAAATTTCCCTTTCTCCCCTTCAGCATCGGCCCGGCGGAGGTGGTGAAGATCACCTTCACCCTGCTGCTGGCCAAGCAGTTGGAGTGGCTGCGGGAGGTGAAGCGGGATCTGAAATCCTTCCCCTCCGCCCTGATGGTGGCGGGGCACACCATCGCCCTGATGGGGTGGTACGTGGGGATTTCCGGGGATATGGGCAACGGCCTGACATTTTTCTTCATCTTTCTGTGCATGGCCTTTGTGGCAGGCTTCGCTCTGCGGTGGTTCGTCCTGCTGTTCGCCGGCAGCGGGGCAGCCATTGCCGCCTCGGTGGCTCTGGGCCTGATGCCGGACTATATGATCAACCGTTTCCGGGTCCTGTTTGACCACTCCTATGATACCCTGGGAGCAGGCTGGCAGCAGACCCGGGGCCTGCTGGCCCTGGGCTCCGGCGGCCTCTTCGGCCAGGGATACATGCAGGGCACCCAGACTCAGGCGGGGGAGGGGTCCCTGCCGGCCCGGCACACGGACTTCATCTTCTGTGTCTGCGGGGAGGAGCTGGGGATGATCGGCTGTCTTGTTGTGATCGCCCTGCTGGCGGCCATCATCATCCGGGTGCTGCTGGTAGCCCGCCGGGCTGAGACGCCCTTCCACTGCTATGTCTGTGTGGGTGTGGCGGCCATGCTGATCTTCCAGACTGTGGTGAACATCGGTATGTGCCTGTTTGTGATGCCCGTGATCGGTCTGACCCTGCCGTTCTTCAGCTACGGCGGGTCCTCGCTGTTGACGCTGTATGCCGCCATGGGCGTGGTGTCCGGCATCAAAAAGCGATCCCCTGTGGTCCGCCGTCCGGGCAGGCCCCTGGGGTGAGCGGAAGGAGCTCCCAAACACGGCCGGAGTGCGCTCCGGCCGTGTTTTTCTGCATATTTCCGGCGGGCGGGAAGAAACTAGCGGTGCACCCAATTCAATACAGGAGGTATGATCGCCTTGAAGACCCAACTGATGAAACGCGCCGCCGCCCTGTGCCTGGCGGTAGTCCTGACCCTGTCCGTCAACGCCGCCGCCCTGTTCGGCGGCAAGGAGAAGGCCCAGCCGGCAGAGGGGAGCCCCACGGCCCAGGCGCTGGAGATCCGCACCTACCGGGGCATTCCCTATCACGCCCAGTTTCTGGCCGCGGGCGGCGAGGGAGAGGACCTGACCTTCACCGTGGAGAAAGAGCCCAAAAAGGGCACCGTCCAGATTGACGGCGCCAGCTTCACCTATACCCCAGAGGGGGATTCCACCGGAAGCGACAGCTTCACCTATACCGCCACCGACAGCGCCGGACGCGTGTCTCAACCCGCTACGGTGAGCGTCACCATTGAGAAGGCCAAGTCTGGCGTCACCTATGCGGACACGGCGGACAGCACCGCCGCGGTGGCCGCGCAGGACCTGGCGGAGGCGGGGATTTTCACCGGTGCCAAGATCGGAGACCAGTACTACTTTGAGCCGGATAAGCCCGTCTCCCGCAGCGAGTTTCTGGCCCTGGTAATGGAGACCGCCGGGGACGAACCCACCGCCGTTACCATGACCGGCTTCTGTGATGACGCGGCCATCCCCACCTGGGCCAAGGCCTACGCCGCGGCCGGCGTCGCGGACGGCATCATTCAGGGCGTCTCCACAGCGGAGGGCGTGGCCTTCCAGGGAGATGAGCCCATCACCTTCAATGAGGCGGCTACCGTGCTCAACCGCGTCCTGGCGGTGGAGGATGTGGATCTGGCCAGCTGGTACGCAGACCGGGAGGCAGTGCCCTCCTGGGCAGCCCAGGCCGTGGGGAACATGGAGGCGGTCAGCGTCCTCGCCGCGGGCAGCTTCGGCAGCGCCGCCATGGGAGAGACCGTCACCCGGGCGGACGCGGCCCAGATGCTCTCCGCCGCCGGCACCCTGCTGGAGGGAGAACCGGCCGGCCTCTTCGACTGGCTCCTCTGAGCCGGAAATTTCCAGCAGAACAAACAGCCCTCCGAAAAAGCGCCCGTGCTTTTTCGGAGGGCCTGCGGCGTTTTAACAGTTGTATTTGGGGGCGGTTTGTGCTAAACTATGGAACATTAAAATAGGATGATTATGACTACCCATCGGAGAGCAGTCAAGATAGAAGGGACTGGAAACGAGCATGAAGATCGTTGTATTGGCGGGGGAATCTCCACAGAGCGGGCGGTCTCCCTGGTGACGGGCACCGGCGTGTGCCGCGCCCTGCGGGAAAACGGCCATCGGGCCATCCTGGTGGATCTGTTCCTGGGGCTGGAGGAGGTCCCGGCGGACCTGGAGACCCTGTTTGACGCGCCCGACGGCCTGTGCCCCGACGCGAAGATCGAGGTGGAGGCGCCGGACCTGGAGACGGTGAAGCGCGGCCGGAAGGATCAGGGCCCCAGCCACATCGGCCCCCACGTGCTGGACATCTGCCAGAAGGCGGACCTGGTGTTCCTGGGCCTCCACGGTATGGACGGGGAGGACGGCCGCATCCAGGCCGCCCTGGATTTACTGGGCGTGCCCTACACCGGCGCGGGTCATCTGGCCTCCGCTGTCGCCATGGACAAGGCGGTTTCCAAGCAGATTCTGGACGCGTGCGGCATCCCCACCCCCAAGTGGCGGCTGCTGTCCTATGGACTGGATGAGGCGGAGCCCCTGGCCCAGACGCTGCCTATGCCCTGCGTCATCAAGACCATCGGGGGCGGTTCGTCCCTGGGGGTGTACTTACCGGAGGACCGGACGGAGCTGAAGCGGGCCCTGGAGGAGGTGCTGCGCTACGGCGCCAAGGTCCTGGCGGAGGAGCGGATCTACGGCCGGGAGCTGACAGTGGCGGTCCTGGGGGACCGCTGGCTGCCGGCGGTGGAGACCGTGCCCGCCGGAAAGGAATTTGACTACGTGGCCAAGTACCAGGCCGGCGCGGCGGTGGAGACCTGTCCGGCCGATGTGCCGCCCGCGGTGATGCAGGCCGCCGGTGAGCTGGCCCTGCGGACCCACCGGGCGTTGGGATTGGAGGTCTACTCCCGCACGGACATGATTCTGGACAAAGACGGAAATCTGTGGGTGCTGGAGGCCAACTCCCTGCCGGGCATGACCCCCAACAGCTTTGTCCCCAAGGAGGCCGCCGCCGTGGGCATGAGCTACAACCAGCTCTGCGAGGAGATCGTGCGGCTCTCCTGCGACGTGAAGAGAAGAGGGTGAACTGCATGCAGCCAATGACCATTCCTGAGATCATATCCGCTGTGGACGGCACCTGGCTGAATCCCCGGAAGGGGGCGGCCCCCGTCACCGCTGTGTGCACCGACAGCCGGAAGATTGCCCCCGGCTGCCTGTTCCTGCCCTGGGTGGGGGAGCGGTTCGACGGCCATGACTTCATCGACAGGGCCCTGGACGCGGGAGCCGCCGGGTGCTTGTGCGCCCGGAGGCCGGAGCTGCTGCGGCCAGACAAGTTCTATATCCAGGTGGCGGACACCCGGCTGGCCCTGCGGGCCCTGGCGTCCGCCTACCGGGACCGGTTCGCCATCCCCTTTGTCCAGGTCACCGGCAGCGTGGGCAAGACCACCACAAAGGAGATGCTGGCGGCGGTGCTGGGGGCGAAGCTCCGGGTGCTGAAGACACCGGAGAACTTCAACAACGACATCGGCACGCCCCTGACCCTGCTGGGCCTGGGGCCGGAGCATCAGGCGGCGGTGATCGAGACCGGGATGAACCACTTCGGGGAGATCCGCTATTTGGGGGAGATGGTGCGGCCGGACATCGCCGTCATCTCCAACATCGGTGACGCCCATATCGAGCATCTGGGCAGCCGGGAGGGGATCCTCAAGGCCAAGAGCGAGATTTTTGAGAACCTGAAGCCGGAGGGACTGGCGGTCCTTAACGGGGATGACGCCCTGCTGAACACCCTGGACCTGCCCTTCCGGACCGTCCGCTGCGGACGGTCGGAGCACTGCGCCGTCCGGGTGATGGACATGGCCGACCACGGCGTGGCGGGAATTACCTGCACCGTCGTGTCCCCCCGGGACACCTATCACCTGACCATCCCTGCGCCGGGAGAGCACATGGCCTACTCTGCCGCCATCGCCGTGGCGGTGGGAGAGGAGCTGGGCCTTTCCACGGAGGAGATCACCCGGGGCGCGGCTTCGTATGAACCCGCCGGATCCCGGATGCGGGTGCTTCGTCTGCGGGACGGGCGGCTGGTGCTGGATGACTGCTACAACGCCAATCCCCAGTCCGTCACTGCGGCCCTGGAGATCCTGGCCAAGACTGAGTGCGGCCGGAAGGTGGCCGTGCTGGGGGACATGGGGGAACTGGGGGACCTGACGGACCAGGCCCACTACAACATGGGCGCCCTGGCCGCCATGCTGGGCATCGACGAGGTGGTGGCCATCGGCGCCAAGGCGGAGAAGATCGCCGACGGCGCCGCCCAGAGCGGCGGCTCCGTCACCCATTTTGCCACCAAGGAGGAGGCCGTCCACGAATTGACTGACCAGCTGGGCACCGACACTGCCATGCTGGTGAAGGCGTCCCACGCCATGCACTTTGGCTGGATCGTGGAGCAGTTGAAACAAGCGTATGATTGAGATTCAAGTGAACAACCTGGTGAAGTCCTTTGAGGTGGGGAAGAACGTCCTGGACGGCCTCACCTTTCAGGTGGACCAGGGGGAGCGGGTGGGGCTGCTGGGCCGCAACGGCGCGGGCAAGACCACCCTGTTCAAGATACTGACCGGCGAGCTGGACTACGACGAGGGCACCGTCGTGGTGGGCCAGGGCCGGCGGGTGGGCCTGATCTCCCAGATCCCCGTCTACCCCGCCGGCTGCACAGTAGAGGATGTGCTGCGCTCCGCCTTCGCCCGGCTGGAGAGCCTGGCGGAGGAGATGCGGGCCCTGGAGGCCCGGATGGCCGCCGGGGAGAGCGACCCTGCCATTTTGAAGCGGTACGGCACATTAAGCGAGCGGTTTGAGGCATTTGGCGGCTATGACACAGATGTGGCGGTGAATAAGATCGCCAACGGCCTGTCCATTCCGGACAGCCAGCGGTCCCAGCTGTTCGACAGCCTCTCCGGCGGGGAAAAGACCCGGGTGAACCTGGGCCGCCTCATCCTGGAGGACACGGACATCCTGCTGCTGGACGAGCCCACCAACCACTTGGACCTCCACGCTACCGAGTGGCTGGAGGAGTACATTCGCTCTTTCCACGGCACGGTGGTCACCATCTCCCACGACCGGTATTTCCTGGACCGCACCGTCACCCGGGTCATCGAGATCCAGGACGGGAAAGCGGAGTTTTACAGCGGGAATTACAGCTTCTACGCCGTGGAGAAGGAACGCCGCTACCAGGAGCGGATGAAGCAGTACGAAAAAGAGCAGGCCAAGATCGCACAGTTGGAGAAGGCGGCGGAGCAATTGCGGGTCTGGGCTTTCATGGGCATGGACAAGACCTACCGCCGGGCCATCTCCATGGAAAAGCGCATCGAGCGGATGCGGACCACCTCCAAACCCACCAAGGCGCGGAAGATGGACGCCCGGTTCTCCTCCGCAGAGTTCCACGGGGACGAGGTGCTGGGCATCCGGAACGTGTCCAAGTCCTACGGGGACAAGCACCTCTTTGAGGGCATCAGCCTGAAGGTGGAGGGGGGCGAGCGCATCGCCCTCATCGGCGACAACGGCACCGGAAAGTCCACCCTTATCAAGATGATCGTGGGGGAGCTGTATCCGGACGACGGCCGCATCAAAACCGGCCCCCAGGTGAAGGAGGCATACCTGCCCCAGATCGTCCGCTTCGACCACCCAGACTGGAACCTGGTGGAGAATATGATGGCGGCGAAAAAGGGCCTCTCGGCCCAGTCGGCCCGAAACCGGCTGGCGGCATACGACTTCCGGGGCGAGGACGTGTTCAAGCCGGTGTCGGTGCTCTCCGGCGGGGAGCAGAGCCGCCTGCGGCTGTGCATGCTGATGGATGACGAGATCAACTTCCTGATCCTGGACGAGCCCACCAACCATCTGGACATCGACTCCCGGGAGTGGATCGAGGAGGCGGTGGAGGCCTACGACGGCACGCTGCTGTTTGTCAGCCATGACCGGTACTTCATCAACCGCTTCGCCACCCGGATCTGGGAGCTGACGGATGGCACCATCACGGATTATCCCTGCGGCTTTGCCCAATACCGGCAGATGAAGGCTCAGGAGGAGGCGGAGAAGGCCGCCG
Source organism: Dysosmobacter welbionis (assembly GCF_005121165.3). Lineage (NCBI taxonomy): Bacteria > Bacillati > Bacillota > Clostridia > Eubacteriales > Oscillospiraceae > Dysosmobacter > Dysosmobacter welbionis. The sequence continues at coordinate 3,343,563 of NZ_CP034413.3, forward strand.
CTCCCAAGCCGGAGAAGGAGCGGGAAAAGCCCGCTGCGGAGCGGCCCCAGCGGGGCAACAAGGCTCAGCAGGCGGCCCGACGGCAGCTGACCATCTGTGAGCGGGACATCGCCAAGGCGGAGGAGCGCATCGCCGCTCTGGAGGCAGATATGGAGGCCGCGGCCTGCGACTATGAGAAGCTGAACGAGCTGGTGGGGCAGAAGGACGCCGCCCAGGCGGAGCTGGACGCCCTGTACGAAAGGTGGGAGCAGCTCAGTGAAGAGGCAGAGGGCTAAACAGCGGCCCCTGTACCGGTACGATGTCTACCGGGGCCGCAGAAGAGGACAGGCCCGGCTGATCGGGGCGGCGGGCTGCGCCGTTTTCGGCCTGCTTCTGGTGCTGATCCGGAGCCTGGGCATCCGGTTTTCCGGCTTTCTGCTGCTGGGGCTGGCGGCGCTCCTGGTGCTTTCCTGGCTGCTGGATCGCCTGGCCGCCGGAAATCACCGCTGGCGGCTGATCCGCCGGGGCTTTTATGGCTGCCTTACGGTGGGACTGGCTGCGCTGCTGGGGCTGGAGGTCTTTATCATTAACCGGGGGCGCAGCGACATGACGCCCCTGCCGGCAGACGCGGTCATCGTCCTGGGAGCGGGGGTCAACGGCACGGAGCCGTCGTTGTCCCTGCGGACCCGGCTGGACGCGGCCCTGGACTATCTGGAGGCCCACCCGGAGATCCCGGTGGTGCTCACCGGCGGCACCGGCTATGGCGAGGAGATCAGCGAGGCGGCGTGCATGTACGACTACCTCACGGCCCATGGCGTGGAGCCGGGGCGGCTGATTCTGGAGGATCAGGCATCCAACACGGCGGAGAACTTCGCCCTCTCCAAGCCCCTGCTGTATGAGGCGGGGGTCGACCCAGCGGAGGGACGGGTGGCTGTTGTCACCAACGACTTTCACATCGCCCGGTCGGAGCTGATCGCCGCCCGGGAGGGCTACGGAGACGTGGCCGGGATCCCAGCGCCGCTGCCCTGGGTTCATTTGGAGATCAATTACACCCTGCGGGAGGCCTTTGCCATGGTAAAGACCTTTCTGTTTGACTGAGCGGATACGGAGGAACCAAATGAGCGATATCTTATGTATCTATTACTCCCGGACGGGGAACACCAAGAAGGCCATGGAGGAGATTGCCGCCGCCCTGGACGCGGAGCTGGCGGAGCTGCGGGACAACGCGGACCGGAGCGGCTGGCGGGGCTGGCTGCGCTGTGGGCTGGACGCCATGCGCAAAGACACCCGCCCCGTGGCCCCGTTGGAGACAGCCCGTCCCCTGGGGGACTACCGCTTGGTGATTCTGGGCACACCGGTGTGGGCCGGGCGATCCAGCGCCGTCATGCGGTCGTTTCTGAAAGACCGGGGCGGGGAGATCCGCAACGCGGCCTATGTGCTGACCCGCAGCAGCGGCTCCCAGTACCAGGAGGTTTATCGCCAGATGGATCTCTGTGTGCCCGCCGGTCATCTGGCGGCGGTGTCCTTGCGGAGCGGGGACGTGGGCTGGGCATTCTGGCAGGAGGAGTTTCTCCGCCAGGTCCGGGCCTTTCTGGAGGGGCAGTAGCGGCAGACCCTTTTCTGAAATCAACGGGAGAGGAGATGCCCCATGCAGGAAAAACTGAAGGAGCTGGCCCTGCGGTATGAGGACCTGCAAGCCCAGCTGGCAGACCCGTCTGTCTATGGCGACGCGGAGCGGCTGAAGACTGTGAATCGGGAGCTGAAGGACCTGACTCCGGTGGCAGAGGCGTACCAGGCATACCGGCAGGCGGAGGCGGACCGAGCCGCGGCGGAGGAGCTGCTCTCCGACCCGGAGATGCGGGAGTTGGCCCAGGAGGAGCTGACCGCCGCACGGGAAGAGATGGAGCGGCTACGGCAGGAGCTGAAGCTCCTGCTGCTGCCCAAGGATCCCAATGACCGGAAGAACGTGATCCTGGAGATCCGGGCGGGTACCGGCGGCGAGGAGGCGGCGCTGTTCGCCGCGTCGCTGCTGCGGATGTACACCATGTACGCTGCCGCCCGGGGCTGGAGGACTGACACCGTGGAGCTGAACGAGACGGAGCTGGGGGGCGTGAAGGAGTGCAGCGTCCTTATCGAGGGCGAGGGCGCCTGGTCCCGGCTGAAATTCGAGAGCGGCGTCCACCGGGTCCAGCGGGTGCCGGTGACGGAGTCCAATGGCCGCATCCAGACCTCCGCCGCCACGGTGGCCGTGCTGCCGGAGGCGGAAGGGGTGGACGTGAAGCTGGACCCTGCGGACATCGAGATGCAGGTCTACCGGGCCAGCGGCGCGGGTGGCCAGCATGTGAACAAGACGTCCTCCGCCGTGCGGCTGATCCACCGGCCCACCGGCCTGGTAGTGGAATGCCAGCAGGAGCGCAGCCAGTTCCAGAACCGGGACAAGGCCATGCGCCTTTTGGCGTCAAGATTGTATGAGATCGAGCGGGAAAAGCAGGATGCCGACATCGCCAGAGAGCGGAAGAGTCAGGTGGGCAGCGGCGACCGCAGCGAGAAGATCCGCACCTACAACTTCCCCCAGGGCCGGGTGACGGATCACCGGATCGGCCTGACGCTGTACCGGATCGACGCAGTCCTGGACGGGGAACTGGATGAGCTCATCGACGCCCTGGTGACCGCCGACCAGGCGGAGAAGCTGAAGAACGGCGGCGGGGAACCATAAAACAGAGCTGTACGGCGGCCCGGATAGAGCGGCGCCGTGGAGGGGCTGCACTTCCGGCAGCCTGCCGGGACGCCGCGGAGCCCTTTGGAGACGCAGAAAGAGTAAGCAATAAGGCCGGGGAGATCTCCGGCGAAGAGAGATAGAGGCGAAGAGATATGCAGACACGATATTTTGACCTGCGGGACACCAAGGGTCAGCAGAAGGAGATCGAGGACAAGATCGGCGCAGCGGCCAAGATCCTGCGGGACGGCGGCCTGGTGGGCATCCCCACGGAGACGGTGTACGGCTTGGGGGCCAACGCTCTGGACGGCACCGCGGTGAAGCGGATCTTTGAGGCCAAGGGCCGGCCCCAGGACAATCCCCTCATCATCCATGTGACCGGCGCCCAGTGGCTGCCCCGCTACTGCGCCGACGTGCCGCCCCTGGCCTATGTGCTGGCCCGGAAATTCTGGCCCGGCCCCCTGACTATGATCCTGAAGCGGCGGCCCATCATCCCGGACGAGACCACCGCCGGGCTGGACACGGTGGCGGTGCGCTGCCCCAACCACCCGGTGACGCTGGCGATCATCCGGGAGGCGGGCATCCCCATCGCGGCCCCCAGCGCCAACCTCTCCGGCCGGCCCAGCTGCACGACTGCCCAGGACGTGCTGGAGGATATGGACGGCCGGATCAGCGGCGTGGTGGACGGCGGTCCCTGTGCGGTGGGTGTGGAGTCCACGATTCTGGACCTGACCTGCGACCCGCCCAGGCTGCTGCGTCCCGGCGGACTGCCCCTGGAGGACCTGGAGCGGCTCATCGGCAAGATCGACGTGGATAAGGCCGTCAACGGCGCCCTGGCGGAGGGCGAGAAGCCCAAAGCCCCCGGCATGAAGTACCGCCACTACGCCCCCAAGGCGCCGGTCACCGTCATCACCGGCGCGCCGGAGAAGTCCGCCCAGGAGATCCTGCGGCGGGTGGGGCCCACTTCCGGCGTCATCTGCTTCGAGGAGTTTGCGGATCTGTTCCGGGAGCAGGAGGTCCACACCCTGGGGCCTGTAGGCGACAAGCTGGTCCAGGCCCAGCGGGTGTTCGACGCCCTGCGGACCTTTGACACCAGCGATGTGACGGAGATCTTCGCCCAGTGCCCGGACAACCGGGGATTGGGTCTGGCCATCGGCAACCGGCTGAAAAAGGCCGCCGGCTTCCATGTGGTGGAGGCGGACAGTGAGCGGGTGGTGCTGGGCCTCACCGGCGGCACCGGCGCGGGCAAGTCCAGCGCCCTGCGGGCCATCCGCTCCCTGGGGGGCGAGGTCATCGACTGCGACGCCCTGTACCATGAGATGCTGGAGACCTGCGCTCCCCTGCGGGATGAGATCGGTGTCTCCTTCCCCGGCGCGTTTGACGCAGCCGGCCAACTGGACCGGCGCAAGCTGGGACAGGAGGTCTTCTCCCACAAGGACCGGCTGGAGCAGCTCAACGGCATTGTGGCCCGCCATCTGGTGCCGGAGGTGCGGCGGCGCTTGGCGGCGTCGGAGAGCAAGATCTTCGCCATCGATGCCATCAACCTGCTGGAGGGCGGGCTGGACCAGCTGTGCGACCGGACGATAGCCGTCACCGCGCCTTTGGAACTGCGGGTCCGGCGGATCATGGCCCGGGACAACATCACAGAGCAGTACGCCCGCCTGCGGATCTCCGCCCAGCAGCCGGACGAGTACTACCGGGGCAAGTGCGACTGTGAGCTGAATAACGCCGCCGATACCGCCGCGGCCTTTGAAATGGAGGCCCGGGAGTTTTTCCAGCGGCTGATCGACACCATCAAGGAGGAAAAAGCACATGGAAAGCAAGGAATTTAAGGCGCTGAAGGAGCAGCTGCTCTCCTGCCGCCGCAACGGCTTCGACCGGATGGACGCGGCGGAGCGGAGCGCCATGGAATCGTACTGCACGGACTACAAGGCATTTCTGGACACTAGCAAGACCGAGCGGCTCTGCGCAGGAGAGGTTGTCCGCCTGGCAGAGCAGGCCGGCTACCGGCCCTATGTCCGGGGCGCGGCGGTGAAGCCGGGAGACAAGGTTTATCTCTGTAACCGGGGCAAGAGCGTGCTGCTGGCCCACATCGGGGAGAAGCCGTTGGCGGAGGGTGTTCAGATCGCTGCCGCCCACATAGACTCCCCCGGCTGGACCTGAAGCCCAACCCCCTGTATGAGGACGGGGAACTGGCCTATTTCAAGACCCACTATTACGGCGGTATCCGCAAGTACCAGTGGGTTACCATTCCCCTGGAGCTCCACGGCGTGGTGGCCCTGCGGGACGGCGCCAGCGTACAGGTGAACATCGGCGGGGGCGCGGACGATCCCCGGCTGGTGATCACGGACCTGCTGCCCCACCTGGGCGCGGAGCAGAACAAGAAGCCGCTGGCGGAGGCCATCCCCGCTGAGACCCTGAACCTGCTGCTGGGCAGCGAGCCGATCGGGGACGCGGAGGAGTCCGGCCGTGTGAAGCTGGCGGTGATGAAGCTGCTGAACGAAAAGTACGGCATCACAGAGGATGACTTCACCTCCGCGGAGCTGGAGGCGGTGCCGGCGGTAAAGGCCACGGACATCGGCCTGGATCGCAGCATGATCGGCGCCTACGGCCATGATGACCGGGTGTGTGCCTACGCCGCCCTGCGGGCCCTGCTGGATCTGGAGGGGACCCCTGCCAAGACGGCGGTGTGCGTTCTGGCGGATAAGGAGGAGATCGGCTCCGACGGTGTGACGGGCATGCAGTCCGCCGCTTTCGACACATTTATGGAGGACCTGTGCGAGAGCCAGGGCGCGGCTGTGCGGGTGTGTTTCGAGAAGTCCTTCTGCCTCAGCGCCGACGTGACGGCGGCCTACGACCCTAACTTCTCCGACGTGTATGAGAAGCGCAACGCCGCCTATCTGAACTACGGCATCGGCCTGTGCAAGTACACCGGCGCCCGGGGCAAGTCTGGTGCCTCCGACGCGGACGCGGAGACGGTGGCCTATATCCGCAACCTCTTTGACGAGGCGGGGGTCATCTGGCAGATCGCAGAGCTGGGCAAGGTGGACGCCGGCGGCGGCGGCACTGTGGCCATGTATATGGCCAACCGGAACATCACCACGCTGGACGCGGGCGTGCCGGTCCTGTCCATGCACGCGCCCTTTGAGACGGTGTCCAAGCTGGACTGCTACGAGACCTATAAGGGCATGAAGGCCGTATTCCAGGCGGAGAAGTGAATCGGCTGAGATCAGGAAACAGGCGCCCCGGTGAAAACCGGGGCGCCTGTTTCTATCCGGCATTCTGCTCAGGTGAGGGGGAGAAAACCGGGGGAACTTTTCCTGTTTTCGTCAAAAGAATTTCGGCGAATTTGGTTGCATTGCCTACGGAAATATGGTAAGATGCTTTGCGTGTAAAGACAAATGGCCATAGGAGGCGGACGAGATGGCGAGAGAGATCAAGTATTACATTGTGGCCGCGAACGCCCTGCCGGAGATCTTCGTGAAGGTGGCGGAGGCCAAGCGGATGATGCAGACCGGCGAGGCGGACACCGTGGGCGCTGCCACGAAGCAGGTGGGGATCAGCCGCAGCGCGTTCTACAAGTACAAGGATGCGGTGCAGCCGTTCAACGATATGAAGGCGGAGCACATCATCACCTTTTACTGTATGCTCAAGGACAACACCGGCGTGCTCTCCAGCGTGCTGTCCGTGTTTGCCACTTCTGGGGCCAACATCCTCACCATCAACCAGAGCATTCCCACCAACGGCTGCGCGGCGGTGACGATTTCCGCAGAGACCAGCGGACTGGCGGAGACCCTGGAGAAGCTGATGGCAGACGTGGCCGCCGTGGACGGCGTGGTACGGGTGGAAGTCCTGGCAGGATAAAGAGAGAGGAAACGGACGCATGATACAGATTGCGATTATGGGCCTTGGTACGGTGGGCACCGGCGTGGCCAAGGTAGTGGCGGAAAACGCCCGGCAGATCGAGCGAAAGCTGGGCGAGCCCCTGCAGGTGAAGACCATTCTGGTGCGGCATTTCAAGGACGGGCCCTACCGTCAGCTGATGACGGATGACTTCACGAAGATCGAGGAGGACCATGCTATCCGGGTGGTGGTGGAGACCATCGGCGGCGTGGAGGCGGCCTACGAGTACACGAAGCGGGCCCTGAACGCCGGCAAGCACGTGGTCACCGCCAACAAGCAGCTGGTGGCGGAGAAGGGCGCAGAGCTGCTGGCCCTGGCCAAAAAGCGGGGCGTGAACTATTTGTTCGAGGCCAGCGTGGGCGGCGGTATCCCAGTGCTGCATCCCCTGACCCAGTGCATGGCTGCCAACCGGATCGACGAGGTGTACGGCATCCTAAACGGCACCACCAATTATATCCTTACCCGGATGGTCCGGGCCGGCACCACCTTTGCAGACGCCCTGAAAGAGGCGCAGGAGAAGGGCTATGCGGAGGCAGACCCCACCGCAGACGTGGAGGGCGTCGACGCCGGGCGGAAGATCTGTATCCTGGCGGATCTGGCCTTCGGCTGTCAGGTGGACCCGGCGGATGTGCCCATGGAGGGGATCAGCCGGCTGTCTCTCCGGGACGTGAAGATCGCCCAGCGGGCGGGCTACCGCGTCAAGCTGCTGGGCCGGGCGGTGCGCCTGCCCGGCGGCCGTACCGCCTATGTGGCACCCCATCTGATCCCGGAGGAGCAGCCCCTGGCCAGCGTGGACGATGTGTTCAACGCGGTGGTGGTCCGGGGAAACGCCACCGGGGAAGTGATGTTCTACGGCCAGGGGGCCGGGGAGCTGCCCACGGCCTCCGCCTGCGTGGCGGACGTGATGGAGGCGCTTCAGTCCAGCCCCCGCCGGGAGGAGATCGGCTGGGAGGCGGACCCGGCGGGCTTTGAGGACCCGCAGGCCCTTCGGAGCCGGTACTACTTCCGCATCGGCGGCAGCCTCAGCGCCGCTGCCGCGGCCTTCGGCCAGGTGGAGATCCTCAGCGAGGACGGCGGTGAGACCGCCTTCCTCACCGACTGCATCAGCGGAGCCGAGGCAGGGAAGCAGGCCGAAGGCCTGCGCGTCCTGGCCTGTCTGCGGGTGCTGGGATAAGCCCCAAACCGCCGGAAGATGTGTATACTGGAACAGGCGGGAACCGGGATTTGAGACTTGATTCTGATTTAAAGAAGGAAATGCCATGAGCTTGATCGTACAGAAATTCGGCGGCACCAGCGTGAGAGATGCCAAGCGCATCCGCAACGTAGCCGGCATCATCGCAGAGACCTATCTGGCGGGGAACGACGTGATTGTGGTCCTCTCCGCCCAGGGAGACACTACAGACGATCTCATTGCCAAGGCGGAGGAGATCAACCCCCACGCCTCCAAGCGGGAGATGGATATGCTGCTCTCCACGGGAGAGCAAATCTCTGTGGCCCTGTGCGCCATGGCCCTGGAGGCCATGGGCCTGCCCTGCATATCCCTGGCTGCTTGGCAGGTGGGGATACAGTCTACCTCCGTCCACTCCGACGCCCGGATCAAGAAGATCGACACCGAGCGTATCCAGTCCGAGCTGGACCAGCACCGGATCGTGATCGTCACCGGCTTCCAGGGCGTGGACCGCAACGGGGACGTGACCACCCTGGGCCGGGGCGGGTCCGACACCAGCGCCGTGGCGCTGGCGGCGGCCTTCCGTGCAGATCTGTGCCAGATCTACACGGATGTGGACGGTGTGTATACCACGGACCCCCGCATCGTCCCCAGTGCCCGCAAACTGGATGAGATCACCTACGACGAGATGCTGGAACTGGCGTCGCAGGGGGCCCAGGTGCTCCACAACCGCAGCGTGGAGCTGGCCAAGAAGTTCAGAGTGAATTTGGAAGTCGTGTCCAGCCTGGAGCGCAAGCCCGGCACGAAAGTCAAGGAGGTCACCAAAGTGGAGAAAACCAATATCGCCGGTGTCGCCAAGGACACCAGCATCGCCCGCGTCGCCCTGATCGGTCTGCAGCACAACCCAGGCGTCGCATTCCAGGTCTTTGACCTGCTGAGCAAGCACAACATCAACGTGGATGTCATCCTGCAGTCCATTGGCCGGGAGGACACCAAGGACATCACCTTCACGGTCCACAAGAAGGACCTGGAGGAATCCAAGCAGATTCTGGAGGAACATAAAGAGACCCTGAGGTTCGACCACATTGAGACGGATGAGAGCATCGGCAAGGTCTCCATTGTGGGCGCGGGCCTCATGAGCAACTGCGGCGTGGCCGCCCGGATGTTCGAGGCCCTCTATGAGGCGGGCATCAACATCCAGATGATCAATACTTCTGAGATCCGAGTCTCCGTTCTGCTGGATGAGGAGGACGTGAACCGGGCGGTCCGGGCCATCCACGACAAGTTCTTCGGCGAGATCTGATTCCGCCTGGAGCATCAGCCCAGCAGGGCGCGCCCACCGGCGCGCCCTGTGCTGTTTTCCGGTCTGCTCCGCCGCCGCGCTGCATACAGTGGAGCGAGGTGAGGCGAACCATGAGAGATCCCTTCAATCGTTTTGCCCTGCGGTATCTGGCGGCTGTGGTGTGCGGCCTGGCACTGCTGCTGCTCCACAGCACGGCACAAAGCGGACTGCCTGCCGCGTTCGTGCCCCAGTGTCCCAGCCCCTGGGAGTTGAGCAAGCTGGCCTTCTGGCCGCTGCTTGCCGCCTGGGTGCTGACCGGCCGGCTGGGCAGGGAGCGCCGCACGCTGCTGCAGGATCTGCCGGCAGCGGTGCTGACGCCCCTGGCTATGACAGCGGCGTGCTGGGGCTTGGCGGCCGCCGGGGGAAACGGCGCGGCGAGCCTGGCGGTCTGGGCGGTGCTGCTGGCGGCGGGCACGGCCTTCTGCCCGGACGGAAGAAAGCACCCGGGGCTGTGGGCAGCCCTGGCTCTGCTTCTGGCGGGGCTGTACATGCTGCTGACCTTCACGCCTCCGGGCTGGGGACCATTCGTCAATCCGCTGGGATGAGAGAGGATTTACTTTCCCGCCCATCTGTGGTACAATACGGACGCTGTATACAAGAGAATGCCGCCTCGCCGGGCTTGCCGGCGGGCGGCCATGAGGAGGAACTTCGCTATGAACGCCATCGTCACCGTCGTGGGGCAGGATAAGGTAGGCATCATCGCCGCCGTCTGCGCCCTGCTGGCTGAGCACAATGTCAATATCCTGGACATCTCCCAGACGATCCTCCAGGGCTCCTTCACCATGGTCATGGCCGTGGACGTGGGAGCGGCCAAGGTCTCCGTGGGCGAGCTGCGGGACCTGCTGGAGCAGTTGGGGCAGAAGATGGAGATCTCTATCCGCATCCAGCGGGAGGAGATATTTGATGCCATGCATCGCATCTGACTTCAAGAGGGAGCTGCGCCCACCCTTTAGATTCCCCCTCCCCAGTGAGACGTTGGTCACTGGGGACGCCGTCCCCGGCGGCTGGGTCAAGAAATTTTCGGCAGGTACACGCCCTGCCGAAAATGATTTAATATTCTTCTTTTGCCGGAGGTAAAAGAACTGAGGAAAACCGGAGGTTTTCCCCTAGCCTCTTTTACCCGTTTCCGGAGTCCTTTTGAGAGAGAATTTGTACGTTGGGAGATACGTTATGCTGAACCAGAAGGAAATTTTATCTACCATTGAGATGATCGACCAGCAGCACCTGGACATCCGCACCATCACCATGGGCATCTCCCTGCTGAGCTGCTGTGATCCGGACCCGAAGCGGGCCTGTGAGAAGATCTACGACAAGATCACCCGGTATGCGGAGAAGCTGGTCAAGACCGGCGAGGACATCGAGCGGGAGTTCGGCATCCCCATCGTGAACAAGCGCATTTCCGTCACTCCCATGGCCCTGGTGGCCGGGGCCAGCGAGACGGAGGACTGCGTGCCCTTTGCCCTGGCCCTGGACCGGGCGGCCCAGACCTGCGGCGTCAACTTTATCGGCGGCTACTCCGCCCTGGTGCAGAAGGGCATGACAGAGGCGGACGAGAAGCTGATCCGCTCCATTCCGGAGGCTCTGGCCCGGACAGAACTGGTCTGTTCCTCCGTCAACGTGGGGTCCACCCGGGCGGGCATCAATATGGACGCGGTGGCCCTGATGGGCCGCATCGTCAAGGATACCGCTGCCGCCACGGCGGACCGGGATGGCCTGGGCTGCGCCAAGCTGGTGGTGTTCTGCAATGCCGTGGAGGACAACCCCTTTATGGCCGGCGCCTTCCACGGCGTGGGAGAGGCGGAGAAGGTCATCAACGTGGGCGTCTCCGGCCCCGGCGTAGTGTGTACTGCTTTGAAAGCGGTGAAGGGCCAGCCCTTTGACGTGGTGGCGGAGACAGTGAAGAAGACCGCTTTCCGGGTGACCCGCATGGGCCAGTTGGTGGCCCAGGAGGCCAGCCGTCGGCTGGACACGCCCTTCGGCATCGTGGATCTCTCCCTGGCGCCTACCCCGGCCATCGGAGACAGCGTGGCCCGCATTCTGGAGGAGATGGGCCTGGAGGTCTGCGGCACCCACGGCACTACGGCGGCGCTGGCCCTGTTGAACGACGCGGTGAAGAAGGGCGGCGTCATGGCGTCCTCCTCTGTGGGCGGCCTCTCCGGCGCCTTCATCCCCGTCAGCGAGGACGAGGGCATGATCGCCGCCGCAGAGGCAGGGACCCTCTGCCTGGACAAGCTGGAGGCCATGACCTGCGTCTGCTCCGTGGGCCTGGACATGATCGCCGTCCCCGGCGACACCCCGGCAGAGACCATCTCCGCCATCATTGCAGACGAGGCGGCCATCGGCATGGTGAACAACAAGACCACCGCCGTCCGGCTGCTGCCCGCCCCCGGCAAGACCGTGGGGGACCGGATCGAGATGGGCGGCCTCCTGGGCAGCGCCCCGGTGATGCCGGTGCACCCGGAGTCCAGCGCGGACTTTATCGCCCGGGGCGGCCGCATCCCGGCGCCCCTCCACAGCCTGAAGAACTGAGCCAGCGGGCCGTCCGGAAGGGCGGCCTGTTTTGCCATACAGATGGGGAAAGGCGTTCAGATATGCCGCAGCTTCATGTGCAGCAGGGCTCACGCCTTTTCGCGGCATACTGTCCTATACTTGGAGTTTCACGCCGGGGTATGGGACGCGCCCTGCCGCGGTAAACTGGGAGAAAAGGAGGAATCGCATGGACATTCTCTTTGAAAACGGCACCATCCGCACTCTGGAGCGGAACAGCCCTGATGCCCAGGCCCTGTTGGTGCGCAACGGCCGGATCGCCGCCGTGGGGGGCAGGACGGCGGTGGAGGACCAGACGGGAATCGACGTCCGCCGGGTGGATCTGGCAGGCAGGACGCTGCTGCCGGCGTTTCTGGACGCCCACAGCCACTTTACGGCGGTGGCCAACCAGTTTCTGCAGGTGTCTTTGGAGGGCTGCACCTCCTGGGCGGACATGCAGGACCGGATCCGGGACTACATCCGGCGGGAGCGCATCCCTGCCGGGCAGTGGGTAACGGCACAGGGGTACGACCACAACCTGCTCTCGGAGCGGCGCCACCCGGATCGGCTCTGCCTGGATGCGGCGGCGCCGGACAACCCGGTGGTGATCTGCCACCAGTCCGGCCACATGGGCGTGTTCAACACCGCGGCGCTGGAGCGGCTGGGTGTCACTGCGCAGACGCCTGCCCCCGCCGGAGGCGTCATCGGACGGGAGAACGGCACCCTCACCGGCTACATGGAGGAAAACGCCTTTCTGGAGTTCCAAAAGCGGGTGCCCATGAGGCCGCTGGAGTCGTTTCTGGCGGCCTACCGGAAGGCCCAGGACCTGTACGCCTCCTACGGAATCACCACCGTGCAGGAAGGGCTGCTGCGCCGGGAGCTGGTACCCCTGTATCAGGCCCTGCTGGCGGACGGGTCCCTGAAGCTGGATGTGGTTGCCTACGGAGATCCGGAGGGAGCGGAGGCGGCCCGGCAGGCATTTCCGGAGAGTGTCCGGCAATATCACCGGCGCTTCAAGCTGGGCGGGTACAAGATGTTTCTGGATGGATCTCCCCAGGGACGTACCGCTTGGCTGCGGCGGCCCTATCAGGGGGAGCAGGAATACCGGGGCTACGGCACCCTGACGGACGCAGAGGTGCTGGACATGGTCCGCCGGGCCGGGACAGATGGAATGCAGCTGCTGGCCCACTGCAACGGGGATGCCGCCTGCGCCCAGTATCTGGCGGCGCTGGATGCGGCGGCGCGGGAAGGCGTGGATCTGGCGGCACTGCGGCCGGTGATGATCCACGCCCAGCTGCTGGGCAGGGACCAACTGCCGGAGGTGAGGCGGCTGGGGGTGATCCCCTCTTTCTTCGTGGCCCACGTGTACCACTGGGGGGATGTCCATCTGGAAAATCTGGGACCCGGCCGGGCGGAGGCCATCAGTCCCGCAGGCTCGGCGGCGGAGAAGGGGATCCCCTTCACATTCCATCAGGATGCGCCGGTGATCCGGCCCGATATGCTGGAGACGGTGTGGTGTGCCGTGAACCGGGTGACCCGGCAGGGCCGCGTCCTGGGCCGGGAAGAGCGGGTGGACGTCCGGACGGCCCTGGAGGCGGTGACGGTCCACGCTGCATACCAGTATTTTGAGGAGACGGACAAGGGCACCCTGGCGCCGGGGAAGCAGGCGGATCTGGTGATTCTGGACCGGGACCCCCTGGCGGTGCCGCAGGAGGAGCTCCGGGATATTCGGGTACTGGAGACCTGGAAGGATGGCGTTCCCATCTTCTGCCGGGAGGCATGAGTCTGCCGCCGGGTGGAAAAGAACGCTTGCAATTTTTCGCACGAGAGGTAAAATAAGGAGGAACGACGTGCCCAACGCGTTGGAACATGGGAGGTGAGCAATATGGAGAAAAAGAGCAAGCTGGTGCTGGCCGTTTTACAGGGAAGCGATTCCGACAACACCATCCGTAACCTGAATGAGCGCGGCTTCATGGTGACGGTGCTGAGCTCCACCGGCGGCTTTTTGAAGAAAAAGAGCACCACGGTGATGATCGGCGTGGAGGAGGATCGGCTGGAAGAGGCCCTGGACGTCCTGCAGAAGTATGCGGGACACCGGAAGGAGACCGTGTACCAGAGCGTGACCATGCCCCACGGGGAGATGTCCGCGGTGCCGCCGGTACCCATGGAGGTCATGGCCGGCGGTGCGGCGGTGTTCATCGTGTCGCTGGACGATATCCGCAAATTCTGAATCCCTGCGTCTCAAATGGCAAAAAAGACCTGCGCGGCAGCTGCCGTGCAGGTCTTTTTTGCGCATCGAAGGGAAGCTCGTCAGCCCTGTCGGGCCGCCTCCTCCGCGTCAAATTTTGCCCGGTCCCGGTCGATCTGCTTCTGATAGCGGTCCGCCTCGGAAAAGACGCAGCCGCAGTACTTCTGCATATAGAACCCCAGCTCTCGGGCCCGCTGGTTGCCGGCCCGGAAGTTTGACCGGAAGTCCCGGTAGAGAAATTCCACCCCGTACTGCCGGGCATACATCTCCGCTGCGGCGGCGATGGCCTCGTGATTCTGATAGGTGCTGGCCAGCAGGGTGGAGGTGAAGGCGGTAAAGCCGTGCTCTGCCGCATACTTCGCCGTGCCCTCCAGCCGGTGTTCGTAGCAGTAGGCGCAGCGGTGGTCGATGTCTCCCGCCACATGGCGGACAAAGTCCTTCAGACCGTAGTCCTCCTGTACCCGGACCTCCATACCGATGGTGGGGGCATACGCCAGCAGGCAGTCCCGCCGGGCCTGATACTCCTTCCAGGGGTGGATGTTGGGGTTGTACCAAAACGCCACCGGCTCGATGCCCTCGCTCCGCAGAGGGTCGATGCAGCTGAGGGAACAAGGGGCGCAGCAGGTGTGCAGCAAAACGCGTTCCATGTCGAAAATGCCTCTCTTTGGTTCTGAGATGGAACCAGTATAGCATAGAAGAGAGAAAAGGCCAAGCCCCTTTCCCAACCAAGTTTCTTAACGAAAAATTAACAGTCTTTCAGAATATTGCCGATTGAACATCCCATGGAAAAAGTGTATGATGTCAACTAATGTGGTATCATGCGGTTAGCTGTTGAAAACTCTGACGCAACCGTTTTCCCAGAAGGAGGAAGCAGAGTTGAAAGTTGGACTTGACGTAGGATCCACCACCATCAAATGCGTGGTGCTGGACGATGCGGATAATCTGGTATACAGTACATACGAGCGGCATTACAGCCATATTCTGGAAAAGTCGGAGGAGCTGCTGCGCCGGGTGGCGGATCAGCACGGCGCAAAAGCGGATCTGGCCATCTCCGGCTCTGCCGGCATGGGCATGGCGGAGAGCGTGCAGGTCCCATTCGTGCAGGAGGTGTTTGCCACCCGCGTGGCGGCCAACAAGCTGGCCCCGGGGACGGACTGCATCATCGAGCTGGGCGGCGAGGACGCCAAAATCCTGTTCCTCACCGGCGGCATGGAGGTGCGGATGAACGGCTCCTGCGCCGGCGGCACCGGCGCCTTCATCGACCAGATGGCGACGCTGCTGAAAATGAGCGCCGACGAGATGGACGCCGCCGCCCAGCGGGCGGAGAAGACGTACACCATCGCCTCCCGCTGCGGCGTGTTCGCCAAGAGCGATGTGCAGCCCCTCATCAACCAGGGCGCCAAGGCGGAGGATATTTCCGCCAGCATCTATCAGGCGGTGGTGAACCAGACCATTGCCGGGCTGGCCCAGGGCCGGCCCATCAAGGGCAACGTCCTGTACCTGGGTGGGCCCCTGACCTTCTCCCGAGTCCTGCGGGAGAGCTTTGACCACACCCTGGGGGTCCAGGGCACCTGTCCGGAGAACAGCCTGCTGTACGTGGCCCTGGGCGCAGCCTTCTATTCCGACCAGGAATTCGACCTGAACCAGGTGGCGGACGACCTGCAGAAGCACGGCGCGGCGGAGACCTACCGCTCCCTGCCGCCCCTGTTCAGCAGCCGTGAGGAGTATGAGGCGTTCCGGACCCGGCACGCCAAGGCCACGGTGCCCCAGGTGCCCTTCGGCGCGGACTACGCCGCCCCGGTGCACATCGGCGTCGACTCCGGCTCCACTACCGTGAAGCTGGTGGTCATCGACCAGGACGCCCGCATCCTCTTCTCCGACTACCGGCCCAATCTGGGCAACCCGGTGCCCCTCATCCGGCAGGTGCTGCAGGAGCTCTATGACGAGCATCCGGCCCTCCATGTGGCGTCCGTCACCACCACCGGCTACGGAGAGGATCTGGCGAAAAACGCCTTCCACGCGGACTACGGCGTGGTGGAGACGGTGGCCCACTTCACCGCCGCCCGCCACTTCCTGCCCAATGTGGACTTCATCATCGACATCGGCGGCCAGGACATGAAATGCTTCAAGATCGAGGACGGCGCCATCAGCAACATCTTCCTGAACGAGGCATGCTCCTCCGGCTGCGGCAGCTTCCTGCAGACCTTCGCCCAGGCGCTGGGGTACGACGTGAAAGAGTTTGCCCAGCTGGGCCTGTTTGCCGAGCGGCCTGTGGACCTGGGCAGCCGCTGCACTGTGTTCATGAACTCCAGCGTGAAGCAGGCCCAGAAGGACGGCGCCACCATTGAGAACATCTCTGCCGGCCTCTCCATGTCCGTGGTGCGCAACGCCATCTACAAGGTCATCCGGGCCTCCTCTCCCGAGGAGCTGGGCCGGAACATCGTGGTCCAGGGCGGCACCTTCTACAACGAGGCGGTGCTGCGGGCTTTTGAGAAGGAGATGGGCGTAGAGGTTATCCGGCCCAATATCGCTGGCCTCATGGGCGCCTACGGCGCCGCCCTGTTCGGCCGGGGAAAGGCCCGGGCGGATCAGACCAGTACGCTTTTGAACCGTCAGGAGCTGGCGGACTTCCGCCAGGAGACGGAGAGCCGGGTGTGCGGCCTGTGCGGCAACAACTGCCAGCTGACCATCAACACCTTCGCCGACGGGGCCACCTTCATCAGCGGCAACCGCTGCGACCGGCCCGTCACCGGCAAGGCGGACACCGGGGAGCGGAACCTCTACGAATACAAGCGCAAGCTGATCCTGGGCTACAAGCCCGTCCCCGGCAGGCGGGGCAAGATCGGGCTGCCCCTGTGCCTGAATATGTGGGAGCTGCTGCCCTTCTGGCACACCTTCTTCACCAAGCTGGGCTTCGCGGTGTACCACAGCCCCTTCTCCAGCCGGGACCTGTATCTGAAGGGGCAGGGCACCATCCCCAGCGACACCGCCTGCTTCCCCGCCAAGTTGGCCCACGGTCATATTCAGTTCCTCGCAAAGCTTGGCCTGGACGCGATCTTCTACCCCTGCATGACCTACAATCTGGATGAGGGGCTGGGGGACAACCACTACAACTGCCCTGTGGTGGCCTACTATCCGGAGGTCATCGCCGGCAACTGCCCGGAGGTTCAGCAGACCAAGTTCATCTATGACTATGTGGGCCTCCACCGGCCCAAGGACTTCACCAAAAAGATCTTCACCATCCTGCGCAGCTACTTCCCGGACATCACCAAGGGCGAGGTGAAGGAGGCCACCGACGCCGCCTACGCCGAGTACGCCCACCACATGTCCCTCATCCGCAAGGAGGGAGAGCGGATCATCGACCAGGCCCGGGCAGAGGGCCGCCGGATCATCGTGTTGGCAGGCCGGCCCTATCACGTGGACCCGGAGGTCAACCACGGCATCGACACTCTGATTACCCGCGCCGGCGCCGCGGTCATCACGGAGGACTCCATCTCCAACCGGGTGGAGAAATTCCCCACCACGGTGCTGAACCAGTGGACCTACCACGCCCGTCTCTACGCGGCGGCCCGCTACTGCTGCACCCAGCGGGATATGGACCTGGTGCAGCTGGTCTCCTTCGGCTGCGGCGTGGACGCCATCACCTCCGACGAGACACGGGAGATCCTGCAGGCGGGCGGCAAGCTGTACACCCAGCTGAAGATCGACGAGATCACCAACCTGGGCGCTGTCCGCATCCGGCTGCGGAGCCTGTTCGCTGCCCTGGATGAGCAGGACGAGGCCCGGGAAACTGCCAGAAAGGAGGCGTGAGACATGGAGCTGGAATTCCAGAATTACCCCAAGTTCACCCCTGAAATGAAAAAGACCCATAAGATCCTGATTCCCAACATGGCCCCGGTGCAGTTCCGCATCCTGGCGGCCGTCATGCGGCAGGCCGGCTACACCTGCGAGCTGCTGGAGAACTGCGGCAGCCAGGTCAGCGAGCTGGGATTGAAATACGTCCACAACGACACCTGCTATCCCGCCCTGCTGGTCATCGGCCAGTTCCTGGACGCCCTGGGCTCCGGGAAGTACGATCTGGACCACACCGCCCTGATTATCACCCAGACTGGCGGCGGCTGCCGGGCCTCCAACTACATCCACCTGCTGCGCAAGGCCCTGGTGAAGGCAGGCTATGGCCAGGTTCCGGTGGTGAGCCTGAACTTCTCCGGATTGGAGAAGGACTCCGGCTTCCCCATGACCCTGCCCCTGATGCGCAAGCTTCTGGCCTGCATCTACTACGGCGACCTGCTGGTGGCCCTGAAGGCCCAGACGGAGCCCTATGAGACCCACAAGGGGGACGCGGCCGCTTTGCAGGAGAAGTGGCTGGACACCATCTGCGGCTGGGTCATGGAGGACAAGGGCTGGTCCGGCCGGGAGATCAAGGCCGCCATGCCCAAGATCGCCGCAGAGTTCGCCGCCATTCCCGTTCACCGGGTACCCAAGGTGAAGGTGGGCGTGGTAGGGGAGATCTACGTGAAATACTCCCCCTGGGCAACAATGACCTGGAGAAGTTCCTGGCCTCCCAGGACTGCGAGGTGAACCTGCCGGGCCTGATGGGCTTTGTGCAGTACTGCGCCTACAACCCCTCCGAAACCGCCCGGCTGTATGGCGGCACCTTCCTGGAAAAGCATGTGTCAAGCGTAATCCTGGACTACATCGAGGGCATGGAGAAGGTGATGATCCGGGTCCTGAAGGACAACGGCTTCCACGCGCCCCTGCCCTTCCGGGAGCTGGTGAAGCTGACGGACGGCGTCATCTCCACCGGCAACAAAATGGGTGAGGGCTGGCTCCTCACCGCCGAGATGATCGAGCTGGTGCGGGCCGGGTACGAGAACATCGTCTGTGCCCAGCCCTTCGGCTGCCTGCCCAACCACATCTGCGGCAAGGGGATGATCAACAAGATCCGGGAGCTGTACCCCCAGGCCAACATCACCCCCATCGACTACGATCCCAGCGCCACCCGGGTGAATCAGGAGAACCGCATCAAGCTGATGCTGGCGGTGGCCCGGGAGCGGCTGGCGGAGAAGACTGCCGACCAGAGTGCCCGGGAGACTCCGGCGCCCGCAGAGACCCCGCAGAGCGGGGCGGAGCCTCAGACAGTCTCCGTATAAACAAAGCCATAACTGGAAGTGCCGGCGCGGCAGACCCGAGAGGGTCTGCCGCGCTGCTGTTTTCTGGCCGTGCTCCCAGCATTTGTGCCTTGAGGCCCGCAGCCCGTTCCGGTAAAATAGGGCGTGACGACACACGCATTTTGGTGACGATTATCTGAAAAAGGAGCGTTTTCCCTTGCGAAATTTCATCAGACGAACCGCCGCCGCGCTGGCCGTCCTGTGTATGGCGGCCCTGCTGTTGGGTACCCCCACGGAGGCGGAAGAGCGTACATATTCCGCCGGAGGAGAGGCGGTGGGCTACTACGCCGGATGGGCGGCCTACCAGGGCTTCACCCCTGACCAAATCCCGGCGGAGCATCTGACTCAGATCAACTACGCCTTTGCCCAGATCGACCCAGATACCCTCACCATTGCTCTGGAGAATCCAGCCCATGACCAAAAGAACCTGGCCGCCCTGCGGAAGCTGCGCCAGCAGAACCAGCATCTCAAGCTGCTGATCTCCGTGGGCGGGTGGTCGGACTCCCAGTACTTCTCCGACGCGGTCGCCACGGCGGCCCGGCGGGAGAGCTTCGCTGCCAGCTGTGTGGACTTTGTGGTGGAGCAGGGCCTGGACGGGGTGGACCTGGACTGGGAGTACCCGGTATCCGGCGGCGCGGCGGGGACCATCCACCGCCCGGCGGACAAGCAGAACTTCACTCTGCTGCTTCAGGAGCTGCGGGAGCAGCTGGATCGGCAGGGCCGCCGGGACGGGAAGGACTACGCCCTCACTATCGCCGGCGCCGCCGGGAGCTGGTACTTAAACCAGATCGAGGCCGTGAAGGTGGCCGCCATTGTGGACCACATCTTCGTGATGGGCTATGACCTCCACGGCACCTGGGATACCTACGCGGACTTCAACGCACCCCTGTATGCGCCCTCCGGCACCTCGCCCCAGAGCAGAAGCAGCATCTCCGATTGCGTACAGGCCTATCTGAAAAAGGGTATCCCGGCGGAAAAGATCGTCCTGGGGATGCCTTTGTACGGCTATGCCTACCAGGGGGTCAAGGCCCAGAACAACGGCCTGTACAGCACTTACACATCAGCCAAATCCGTCAGCTACAAGATGCTGAAGAAGAGCTATCTGGACAACACGGACTACCGCCAGTTCCGCCATGAAGAGGCGCAGGTGCCCTGGCTCTACGGAAACCGCACCTTCGTCTCCTACGACGATGCCGTGTCCCTCGCTGCCAAGGCACAGCTGGCCCGGTCTCTGGGTCTGGGCGGCGTGGGGTTCTGGGAGATCTCCCAGGACGATGGGGGAGAGCTGATCGCTGCCGCCAGCGGGGCCTTCCGCAGCACCTGGGACAATCCCTTCCGGGACGTACCCCCCGGCGCGTGGTATGAAGAGGCGGTCCAATATGTGTATGAGGCGGGGCTGATGCAGGGGACCACCGGCAGCACCTTTTCCCCTGACCGGGCATCCAACCGGGGCATGATCGCCGCCATCCTCTACCGACTGGAGGGCAGACCCAGGGCGGGGACGCCTCCCTTCACCGATGTGGCGGCGGACAGCTACTGCGCCGATGCGGTGGCCTGGGCGGAACAGCAGGGAATCGTCCGGGGCTTTGACGACGGAACCTTCCGCCCGGAGGGGCGGATCACCCGCCAGCAACTGGCGGCCATCCTGTTCCGGTACACGGAATACAGAGGAGCGGATACCGCGGGCCGGACGGACCTGAGCCGCTTCTCCGACAGCGCCGCTGTGGCGGACTATGCCCGGGATGCCCTGGCCTGGGCGGTGTCTGCTGGACTGCTCCAGGGCCGGTCCGACGGCACGCTGGATCCGTCCGGCTCCGCCACCCGGGCCCAGACGGCAGTGATCCTCCAGCGGCTGGAAACACTGCTGGAAAAGAACTGAACAGAGTGCCGCAGGGCCGGGACACACTGTCCCGGCCCTGCATGTGTCCTCTCCTTGACGGACCGTCCCGTTCCAGGTATGATGGAACCAACAAGATTGGCCGGCAGAGAAGGGGAGCGATTCGATGAAGGTGTGCATTCTGATGGGCAGCCCCAGAAAACAGGGCAATACCAACGCCCTGCTGGGCCCCTTCCGGCAGGAGCTGGAAGGGCTGGGGGCGGAGACGGAAACTGTATGGCTCCATGCTCTGGAGATCAGGCCCTGCACGGCCTGCCGGGCCTGCCAGCGGGACTGGACGGCATTTGGTTGCGCTCAGCGGGACGACGTGCCCATGATCTTTGACAAGGTGCTGGCGTGCGACCTGATCGTGTTGGCCACGCCCATCTATTCCTGGTACTGCACGCCGCCCATGAAGGCATTGCTGGACCGGCTGGTGTACGGCATGGACAAGTATTACGGGGCGGAAAAAGGTCCCGCCCTGTGGGCGGGGAAAGCCCTGGCTCTGCTGCTGACCTGCGGCTACCGCCCGGAGCGGGGCTGCGACCTGTTCGAGGAGGGGATGCGCCGGTACTGCAAGCACGCCCAGCTCCGTTTTCTGGGCAGCCACGCGGAGCGGCACCTGGGGTATGACGTCCCCTTCATGGACGCGGAGAAAGAGGCCCGCACCCGGGCCTTTGCCCGGGAGCTGTGGGATGCCGTGCATTGAAGCACAGCCCCTGTGAGACCGC
Organism: Dysosmobacter welbionis; assembly: GCF_005121165.3. Classification (NCBI taxonomy): domain Bacteria; kingdom Bacillati; phylum Bacillota; class Clostridia; order Eubacteriales; family Oscillospiraceae; genus Dysosmobacter; species Dysosmobacter welbionis. The sequence goes on from NZ_CP034413.3 coordinate 3,365,223, forward strand.
CGCCCGGCGGTCTCTTTTTCTGCGCATGGGCGGGATAAAACCGCCCCAAACGGTTGACGGACACGGTCCCAAGGCGGTATAATAACATGATTTACAATGGATAAGAGTTTGTCTGGAGGAATTTTGGTATGTGGATCGCGGAGCAATGGCAGGACTATGAGCTGCTGGACTGCGGCGGGGGAGAGAAGCTGGAGCGCTGGGGAGAGCAGTACCTAGTGCGGCCGGACCCCCAGGCCATCTGGGACAGCCCCCGGAAGAACCCCGCCTGGAAGCGGGCCAACGCCCGGTATCTCCGCAGCCAGTCCGGCGGCGGCCACTGGGAGAAGAAGACCCTGCCGGAGAGCTGGAAGATCCGCTACCGGGACCTGACCTTCCAGGTGAAGCCCATGAACTTCAAGCACACGGGCCTGTTTCCGGAACAGGCGGTGAACTGGGATTTCGCCATGGAGAAGATCCGGAACGCCGGGCGGCCCATCCGGGTGCTGAACCTGTTCGCCTACACCGGCGGGGCCACGGTGGCCTGCGCCAAGGCGGGGGCCAGCGTCTGCCACGTGGACGCGGCCAAGGGCATGGTGGCGTGGGCCAGGGAAAACGCCAGACTCTCCGGCCTGGAAGACGCCCCCATCCGCTGGATCGTGGACGACTGCGGCAAGTTTGTGGAGCGGGAGATCCGCCGGGGTAAGACCTACGACGCCATCATCATGGACCCGCCCAGCTACGGCCGGGGCCCCGGCGGCGAGGTGTGGAAGCTGGAGGACAACCTCTACGACTTCGTGAAGCTCTGCGCCGGCGTGCTGTCGGAGCGGCCCCTGTTCGTGCTCATCAACTCCTACACCACGGGCCTGGCCCCGTCGGTGCTGGGGTATCTGCTGCATCTGTTGGTGGGGGCCAAATACGGCGGCAAGTGCACCTGGGACGAGCTGGGCCTGCCGGTGACGGAGACGGGCCTGGCTCTGCCCTGCGGTGCCACAGGCCGCTGGTGCAGCGAGTGAGGCCGTGGGACGGACTGCGGCATACCTGCTGACGCTGGCAGCGGGGGCGGTGCCTGCCCTGGCGCTCTTTGGGTGCCTGAGCCCCCGGCGCCGGCGGCACCTCGCCGCCGCGGGCCTTGCCAGTCCGGTGGTCCGGGAGGCGGGGATGGCCCTCTTCTGGATGTTCTGCGGCGGCATGGCCCTGGTGACCCTGACGCCCCGATGGGTCGTCCAGGCCCTGGCGGGCCTGCTTCAGGGCTGCGGCTGGAACGGGGAGGGGAATCCCTTCTTCGCTCCGGGGACTGTCAATCTGGTTCCCTTCCGGACCCTGGGCGACGGTTACATCCTGGCGGGGAATCTGATCATGTTCCTGCCCTTTGGCTTTTTCCCCGCCCTGCTGTGGCGGGGGTGCACGTGGAAACGCGCGCTCGCCGCGGGCCTGTGTGTCACGGGGTTCATTGAGTGCTGGCAGCTGCTGGTGGGCCGGGCCTTTGACATCGACGACCTGTGGCTCAACACCCTGGGGCCTTTTGCGGCTTCTGGAGCTGGTGCCTGCTGGACCGGGCAGCCCCCGGCTGGACCCGGCGGTTCAGGGTCCGGCAAATACAAGACTGACGAAATGAGGACAGCTATGGCGGAGATCATCCGAACGGAGAATTTACAGTACGCCTACCCGGCGGACGAGGGAGCGGAGCCGGTTCTGGCCCTGAAGGGCGTGGACCTGACCATTGAGCAGGGCTCCTTCGTGGTGGTGCTGGGCCACAACGGATCCGGCAAGTCCACCCTGGCCAAGACGCTCAACGGTGTTCTGCTGCCCTGCGGGGGCCATGTGTACGTGGAGGGAATGGACACCCTGGACGAACATCTGCTGCTGGCCATCCGCCGGACGGTGGGCATGGTGTTCCAGAACCCGGACAACCAGATCGTGGCCAACGTGGTGGAGGAGGACGTGGCCTTCGCCCCGGAGAACCTGGGGGTTTCCAGCAGGGAGATCCGGCAGCGGGTGGACGACGCCCTGGCGGCGGTGGGCATGGGCGAGTTCGCCCGCCACGCGCCCCATCTGCTCTCCGGCGGCCAGAAGCAGCGGATCGCCATTGCCGGCGTGCTGGCTATGGAGCCGGAATGCATCGTGCTGGATGAGGCCACCGCTATGCTGGACCCGGTGGGCCGGCGGGAGGTGCTCTCCGCCGTTCACAGGCTGAACCGGGAGAAGGGCATCACTGTGGTGCTCATCACCCACCACATGAACGAGGCGGAGGACGCCGACCGGGTTGTGGTCATGGACGACGGAAAAGTCATTATGGACGGCGCGCCCCGGCAGGTCTTCACACAGGTGGAGCGGCTGCGGTCCATGGGACTGACGGTGCCGGACACGGTGGACCTGCTGGACCGGCTGCGCAAAGACGGGCTGGACGTGCCCCTCACCGCCCTGACGGTGGAGGAGTGCGCGGACGCCATCCTGGCCGCCGTTTCCAAGTAATCGGAAGGGAAGAGAACATTGGAACCGATACTGCAAGTACAACATCTGACCCACACGTACAGCGTGGGCACGCCCTTCCAGCGCAGCGCGGTGGAGGACATGAGCTTTGACGTGTACGATGGGGAGTTCTTAGGGATCATCGGCCACACCGGCTCCGGCAAATCCACCCTGATTCAGCATCTGAACGGCCTGTTGCGGCCTACGTCGGGGCAGATCCTGCTCCATGGGAAGGACATCTGGGCGGAGCCGAAGAAGATCCGGGACGTCCGCTTCCAGGTGGGGCTGGTGTTCCAGTACCCGGAGTACCAGCTGTTTGAGGAGACGGTGTACAAGGACATCGCCTTCGGCCCCATCAACCAGGGCAAGACCGGGGAGGAGCTGGACCGCTGTGTCCGGGAGGCCGCCCGCCTGGTGGGCATCCGGGACGATCAGCTGGACAAGTCCCCCTTTGAGCTCTCCGGCGGCCAGAAGCGCCGGGTGGCCCTGGCGGGGGTCATGGCTATGGACCCCCAGGTGCTGGTGCTGGACGAGCCCACCGCCGGACTGGATCCGGCGGGCCGGGAGAACCTGATGGCCAACATCCGGGACTACCACCGCAATAAAAAGCGCACCATCATCCTGGTGAGCCACAGCATGGACGAGATCGCCCGGAATGTAGACCGAATCCTGGTGCTGAAGTCCGCTCACGTGCTGATGAGCGGGACTCCGGCGGAGGTGTTCGCCCGGGCGGAGGAGCTGCTCTCTGCCGGGCTGGACGTGCCACAGGTGACCCGTATTGCCATGCGCCTGCGGGAGCAGGGCCTCGCCATCGACCCTGCGGTCTACACCGTGGAGGCCCTGGAGCGGGAGCTGCTGGCGCTGAGAAGGGGGAGACGGGATGCTGAAGGACATCACCCTGGGCCAGTTTTTCCCCGGCGACACCGTGGCCCACCGCCTGGACCCCCGGACGAAGATCCTGCTGGTGGTCCTTTACATCGTGGCGCTGTTCTGCGCCAAGAGCCTGCTGGCCTACGGCATTCTGGCGGCGGTGCTGGCAGTGTGTGTCCGCATCTCCCGAGTAGGGATCAAATCCCTGGTGCGGGGGCTGAAGCCGGTGGTGTTCATCATCGTGTTCACCGGCATTTTGAACCTGTTCTTCACGCCGGGAGAGCACATCCTGGCAGAGCTGGGCTTCCTGCGGATCTCCGCGGAGGGTCTGCAGAACGCCGTGTTCATGGTGCTGCGGATCATGCTGTTGATCATGGGCACGTTCCTGATGACCTACACCACCAGCCCCATCAGCCTCACCGACGGGCTGGAGCGCCTGCTGGGCGGATTGAAAAAAATCCATGTGCCGGTCCATGAGCTGGCCATGATTATGTCCATCGCCCTGCGGTTCATCCCAACCCTGATTGAGGAGACAGACAAGATCATGTCCGCTCAGAAGGCCCGGGGCGCGGACTTTGAGAGCGGGAATATCATCCAGAAGGCCAAGGCCCTGATCCCCATTCTGGTGCCGCTGTTCATCAGCGCCTTCCGCCGGGCGGACGAGCTGGCGGTGGCCATGGAGTGCCGCTGCTACCACGGCGGCGAGGGACGCACCAAGCTCCATGTGCTGCAGTACGAGGGGCGGGACTATCTGGCCCTGGCGCTGGGGCTGGCCGTCACCGCGGGGATCATCGTCCTGCGGCAATTTACGTAACGATTTGCCGGTCCACGGACTGGCTGCCCAGGGTGAGGCCCAGCCGCAGGCCGATGGCAAAGGCAGCCGTGCCCCAGCGGAGATAGCGGCTGGAGAGGAGATCACAGACCTGGATCTGCATGTCCTGCGGCATGGACATCCGGTCCAGCGCCGCCTGGATTTCCGCCTCATCATAGGGCGCCTGCTCCTGCATCAGATGGTCGCCGTAGGTATCGAACAGAAGCTCAAAAACGGATGGCATAGGAGACACTCCTTTGCGAATACAGCTTTTTATGGTATCATTTCGGAATGATGAAACCAGTATAATACAGAAATTTCTGTAAGTCAACAGAACGATCAGAAAAAACTGTATTTTAAGAAAGGGAATGGTCCTTTGGATGTTTTGACTACCTCAGCCAGAATTAAGGCCCGCTGCAAAGCGCAGAAAATTTCAGTCAAAAATTTGCTGGAGCAGACACAGATCAACCGGAATTTTATCTATGACCTGGAAAAAGGCGGACAGATTCCGTCAGCGGAAAAGCTGGAACGCATCGCTGACTATCTGGACTGCTCTGTGGACTATCTGCTGGGGCGGACAGACAACCCGGCGGTCAACCGCTGACCGGCCTCACCGGAAGAGGATTTTCTCCGGGGGGAATGTAGGGGAGACAGTCTGCCGTCCGGCTGCCCCGCATTTTCAATCGCCCGGAGCTGGTAATCATCGAGATCCGTCCGGACGCATGACTGGAAATCATGGATAGTGGACATGGCCTGATTCGGAGCGGCTGTGTTTTGGCAGAGAGGGGAGAGTCCTATGAAGAAGCAGAACATCTGGCTTTGGGCCCTGACTGCGGCTGTGGTTTTGCTGGCAGCAGCCCTGGCGGAGACGCAAGGACAGCTGGGGGAACTTCAGACGGCGTATTCCGCGCTCCAACAGGAGGTGGGAGAACTCCGCCTGGACTTGAAAAGCACACAAAACCGCCTCCAGGAGCAGGAGGAGGCGCTGGAACGAGCGGCCGCCCAAACCGCCCCGCAGCCGGAGGAGTCGCTGCTGGAGCGCTATGAGCTGACGCCCCTTCGGCTGGACGCCGCGGCCCATCAGGTGGAGCTTGGGGTGTCCCTGACCCTGACTACGCCGGACCAGTCGGCGGAAGCCACCCTGAATGTCTATCAGGGCGGCGCGGAGCGCAAGCGTCTGGCCCAGGTGGAGCTGACCCGGTCCGGGGATGGAATCTTCTCCGGTCAGGCGGCGGTGCCTGCGGACAGCACCTCACTCCAGATTCTGGTGACGGTCCGGACCGGCGGCGATACGGCCACAGAGCGGCTCTATGAGGGCCGTGCCACCGGATTGTTGCCGATGGCGCTGTCCAGCCGCAGCGGAGAGGCGGCCCTGCAGGAAGGAGAAGCCCGGATTACCGCCGCCGTCCGGCTGCGTGAAAAGGCGGCCGCAGCCTCCGAGCAGACATTCCGCCTGTACCGGAACGGTCAGTTGGAGGAGACCATCCCGGCCGCCTCCGGCCAGGAATCCGGCACCTGGGAGGGCACCGGGACGGTATCCTGCGCCGCCGGGGACCAGCTGGAGGTGCGGTTCTTCTGCGTGGACGGCCTGGGCCTGGGATATGAGTTCCCTGTCCGGACCTGGACGGTAAAGGAGGACCGGCTGGCGCCGGGCTGGCCCGTCACCAACACCCCGGTGCTGGTCTGGCCGTAAACGGGACGGGGCGCTGGCGGAAGAGGCGCAGGACGGCAGGAGATTCCGGCCGCCCCGGAAGGCTTATCCCCGGATACATGAACTGCGGCGCCGCACAGGGGAGTCCGTCAGATCCGTAGACGGCGACCGGAGCAATCCTGCATCAGCGAGAGGCCCAGCCCCAGGCCGATGGCGAAGGCAGCTGTGCCCCAGCGGAGATAGCAGCTGGAGAGGAGATCACAGACCTGGATCTGCATGTCCTGCGGCATGGACATCCGGTCCAGCGCCGCCAGGATTTCCGCCTCATCATAGGGCGCATACTCTTGCATCAGGCTGTCGCCGTAGGTGTCGAACAGAGTTTCCGAAATGCTTGTCATGGGGATTCCTCCTTAATATGTGTTGTTCCGATATCCTTTTTGTGGTATGGTATTTCTTATTTATACGCTAAACGGATTTTATCATGTAATAGCGTGATTATCAAGATGCTTTTCACGTTTTTTCGTGATTTTAGAGCTTTACAAAAGGCGGGGCAAATTTTATGTATGTTACACAAGACATTGCAGACCGCATTAAATGGCGCCTCAAAGAAAAAGGCATCCGCACAAAAGATATGCTGTCTGATTTGAACATGGGAATTAACGCGATATCAGAATTTGCAAAAGGCAAGCAAATGTCCTGTATTGCCCTTGCTCGCATCGCCGACTATCTGGACTGCTCTGTGGATTATCTGCTGGGGCGGACAGACAACCCGGCGGTCAACCGCTGAGTTGCCCTGCCGGATAAAAAGAGCGTTCCCGCCGGGAACCCCGGGCGGCGGAACTGCCAAAGGAGAGCTTATGCGCAACATTGCCCTGAAACTCATGTACAACGGCACCGCCTACCACGGGTGGCAGGTGCAGAAGAACGCGGTCACCGTCTGCGGGACCCTGGAGAAGGCCATTGCTGACATCTGCGGCGGCCCGGTACACCTCACCGGCTGCGGACGCACCGACGCCGGTGTCCACGCGGAGCACTACATCGCCAACTTCCGCACGGAGAGCCGCATTCCCGTGGACCGGCTCCCCTTCGCCGTCAACACCCACACGCCGGAGGACATCGCGGTGAAGGAGGCCTTCGAGGTGGCGGAGGACTTCAACGCCATCGGCTCCTGCATCAAGAAGGAGTACACCTACCGCATCTACAACTCCCGGTTCAAGAACCCATTTTACGTCAACCGGGCCTACTTCTATCCCAAGCACCTGGACGAGGAATTCCTGAACCGGGCAGCGGGGATGTTCGTGGGCACCCACGACTTCGCGGCGGTGCGTTCCGTGGGCACGGAGACGAAGTCCACTGTCCGCACCATCTATTACTGTGACGTGACCCGGAACGGAGATCTGCTGGAATTGAAGGTCTGCGCCAACGGCTTTTTGTATAACATGGTACGGGCCATCACCGGCACCGTGCTGTACGCGGCGGAGGGCAAGTTCACCCCGGAGGACATCCCCGGCATTCTGGAGCGGGGGGACCGCACCGCCGCCGGTCCCACGGTGCCGCCGGGGGACTGTACCTGACAAGACTTTGGTATGAGGATGAACGGCTCAATGGCTGATACGACGAACGACATCTGGAACGACAACGACGGGGAAGAGGACGAGGCTCCCCGGAAGGGCGGACGGCTGCGCCGCTTTGGGATCTTCTTTCTGGTGCTGGCGGCGGTGCTGGGCGTGGTGCTCGTGGCCGCGTACCGGGACGGCACCGGCTTTGACGCCCTGCGGCGGCTGTGTTCCTACGGCAGCGGAGAGGAGAGCACTGCTGAGGCCCAGTACGACTACGACGCCTCCGACAGCAACCGCTTTGCCGTCCTGGGGGATTCCCTGGTGGTGCTCTCCGACACAAAGCTGCAGGTCCTGGCGCGGGGCGGAGAGGAGATCTGGTCCACATCCGTGCGGATGAGCGCCCCTGCCCTGGAGACGGGCGGCGGCCGGGCTGTGGCTTACGACGTGGGGGGCACAGAGCTGTATGTGGTGGACGAGGGGGGCGAGATCCTCACGCTCACCGCACCGGAGGACGCCCCCTATTTCTCCGCCCGGCTGAATGAAGACGGTTGGCTGGCTGTGACCACAGAACTGCCGGGCTACAAGGGCGGCGTCACCGCTTATAACAGCCAGGGGACGGAGGTGTTTTCACTCACCGCGTCGGACCGGTTTGTCATCGACGCCCGGGTGACAGATGACGATAACACTCTGGCGGTGGTGACCTTAGGCCAGGAGAACAGCGTGTTCGTCAGCAACATGGTACTTTACAGCCTGGAGACGGCAGGAAATGTAGACCCGGCGGCCGACTACGATGTGACCGACGGTCTGGTGGCTGCCGTCGGAGAGCAGGACGGCCAGCTGGTGACGGTGTCCGACACCTGCCTGACCTACGCGTCCCCGGCCGGGGAGGTGCGCGCTACCTACTCCTATGCCGGCAGCTATCTGCGGGAATACGACTTGCACGGGGACGGCTTCACCGCCCTGCTGCTGAACCGGTACAAGTCCGGCGGTGTGGGCCGGTTGGTGACGGTGGACACGGACGGGCAGGAGATCGCCGCCCTGGACGTGAACGAGGAGATCCTCAGCATCTCCGCTGCCGGACGGTATCTGGCGGTGCTGTATATGGACAGCGTGGTGATCTACACAGAGGAGCTGGAGATCTATGCTCAGCTGGAGGGCACGGACTACGCCCGGTCGGTTCTGATGCGCCAGGATGGCTCTGCCCTGCTGCTGGCGGCAGAGAGCGCCCACCTGTTCCTGCCTTGAGTGGGAAACATTGATCTTGGAATTCACAAAACGTTTACGAGCAAAAAGGTAGGCAAGCATGACAACACCTGTTATAATAGACGTGATTATGGCTGTGGTTTTGATCGCTGCGGTCATCTACGGTGCCCACAGGGGCCTTTTCCGGGCCCTGGCGGGATTGGCGGTGGTGATCGTGGCCCTGGTGGGGGCGGCCATCATCGCAAATACCCTGGCCGCCCCGGCGGCCCGTCTGGTGACGCCCCTGATCCGGGAGCAAATCGAGACGAAGGTGGACGAGGCTATGGCCCGGCAGTCCCAGGAGGTCCAGATGCCGGAGGAGGACGTGGACGAGGGCTTCGCCATCGAGGACCTGCTGGCCCTGATGGGACTGGACGAGGACGTGCGGAACTCCCTGGCCAGCCAGACGCAGGAGAAGATCCAGGACACCGGCGTCTCCTTGGTCATGGCCGTGGTGGAGAGTCTGGCCCAGTCCATTCTCTATGCGGCGCTGTTCCTGGTCTCCTTCGTGGGACTGACGATCCTGCTGAAGCTGCTGATCCGGGCTATGGACTTGGTGCTGCAGCTGCCGGGGCTGCACCTGGTCAACGCCCTGGGCGGCGCCGTGATCGGCCTGATCGAGGGGGCCTTGGTGCTGTTTCTGGCCATCTGGGTTCTGCGGCGCTTCGGCGTCTCCTTTGAGACAGACACCGTCTCAGCCACCCATATTTTACGATTTTTTGCGACACACACGCCCCTGAGCGCGCTGTCGCTTCTGCAATGACGAACGGGGCCGTTGCCCCGCCGGCGTCACGATTTCTGGAGGGATTTACACGATGCAGCCGACACTTTGTTCAAGATGCAAGAAGAACGTGGCCGTTGTCTTCATCTCCAAAATGGAGGGGGACAAGACCACCAACGAGGGCCTGTGCCTGAAATGCGCCAAGGAGCTGGGCCTGCCCCAGGTGGACGATATGATGAAGCGCATGGGCATTTCCGACGAGGATCTGGACACGCTCAACAGTGAGATGCTCCAGGCCATGAGCGGCGTGGAGAATATCGAGGACCTGCCCGGCGGCGAGGACGCCGGGGAAGAGGAGGAAGAGGGCAAGACCGCCACCTTCCCCTTCCTGAACCGCCTGTTCTCCGGCGAGGCCGCCAAGGGCGGCGAGAGCGGCGGCCAGGAGGAAAGCGGTGCCCGAAGCCGGGAAAAGGAGCGCAAGGACCCTAAGAACGGCAAGCGCAAATATCTGGAGAACTACTGCATCTCCCTGACGCAGCGGGCCCAGGAGGGAAAGCTGGACCCGGTGATCGGCCGGGAGCAGGAGATCGAGCGGGTGGTGCAGATCCTGAACCGCCGCCAGAAGAACAACCCCTGCCTGATCGGTGAGCCCGGTGTGGGTAAGACCGCCATCGCGGAGGGGCTGGCCCAGCGGATCTCCAAGGGCGACGTGCCCTTCAAGCTGCGGAACAAGGAGGTCTACCTGCTGGATCTGACAGCTCTGGTGGCCGGCACCCAGTTCCGGGGCCAGTTCGAGAGCCGGATGAAGGGCCTTATCGACGAGGTGAAGCGCCTGGGGAACATTATTTTGATGATCGACGAGGTTCACAACATTGTGGGCGCCGGCGACGCCGAGGGCAGCATGAACGCCGCCAACATCCTGAAACCCGCCCTCTCCCGGGGCGAGATCCAGGTGATTGGCGCCACCACCTTCAACGAGTACCGCAAGTCCATCGAGAAGGACACCGCTCTGGAGCGGCGGTTCCAGCCGGTGACGGTGAACGAGCCCTCCATTGAGGACTCTGTGCAGATTCTCCAGGGCCTGGCCCCAAGTATGAGCAGTACCACGGGGTGAAGATCTCTGAGGGGATCCTGCGTCAGGCGGTGCTGCTCAGTGAGCGGTACATCACCGACCGGTTCCTGCCGGACAAGGCCATCGACCTGATCGACGAGGCATGTTCCGACCTGAATCTGAAAGACCCGGATATCTCCCGCCGCATGGAGATTCAGCGGGAGCTGGACGACTATGAGAAAGAGCGCACCATGCTGGAGGAGCAGGAGGAGAAGGCCGAGGGCGACTACGCCCGCATGGCGGAGCTGAAGAGCAAGGAACTCCAGCTGAACACAGAGCTGAACAGTCTGCTGGAAAAGGGCGATCCACAGCTCTCCATGGAGAATCTGGCCCATGTTATCGAGCTGTGGACCAAAATCCCGGCGGCCAAGATCCGGGAGCAGGAGTTCCAGCGCCTGAGCCAGCTGGAAGTGCGGCTCAAGAGCCATATCATCGGCCAGGACGAGGCCGTGTCCGCCGTAGCCGCCGCGGTGCGGCGGAACCGGGTGGGCATCTCCCCCAAGCACAAGCCTGTCAGCTTCATCTTTGTGGGGCCCACCGGCGTGGGCAAGACAGAGCTGGTGAAGCAGCTGGCAACAGACCTCTTCAACACGCCGGATGCCTTGATCCGGCTGGATATGTCGGAGTTCATGGAGAAGCACTCCGTCTCCCGTCTGGTGGGCTCCCCTCCGGGCTACGTGGGGTATGACGAGGCGGGCCAGCTGACAGAGAAGATCCGCCGCAAGCCCTACGCCGTGGTCCTCTTCGACGAGATTGAGAAGGCCCATCCCGATGTGCTGAACATCCTTCTCCAGATCCTGGATGACGGCGAGATCACCGACGCCCACGGCCGCAAGGTGAACTTTGAGAATACCATCATCGTCATGACCTCCAACGCCGGCAGCGCCACCAAGGAGGGCACCGTGGGCTTCGGCCGCTCCGTGAACGAGCAGGACGCCGACCGGGCCATGAAGGCGCTCCAGCAGTTCCTGCGGCCGGAGTTCATCAACCGGGTGGACGCGGTCATCACCTTCAACCGCCTCAGCGAGGAGAACTTCCACGGCATCGCACGTATCATGCTGAACGAACTGGTGGGTTCCCTGAAGGAGAAAGGCATCACCTTCATCTACGACGACGCACTGGTGGAGCTTTTGACGAAGAAGTCCTACTCCCTGACCTACGGCGCCCGGAACCTGCGGCGCACCATCCAGAAGGAGCTGGAGGACCCCATGGCCACAAAGATCATCGACAGCTACGAGCATCCCATCACCCAGGTGAAGGCCACGGTGGAGGACGGTGCCATTCGGCTGTACACCCTGTGACCGGAGGAAGAGGAGAGGGAGGACCATGCTGTTTCGGAAGGATATGGATCCCCGCTGTGCCTACTGCCAGCGGGGCCAGCAGATCAACGAGCGGGAGGTGGCCTGCGTCAAGCGGGGCATCGTGGCGGTGGAGCACCACTGCCGGGCATTCAAATACGACCCCTTGAAGCGGGTGCCGCCCCGGCCGGCAGCGCTGGAGACTGAACGGCTGAAAGAGGAAGATTTTTCGCTGTAAGCAGCGTTCAGCACCCGCCTGGGGAAAATCCCCGGGCGGGCGCTGTCACAAATGGGAAGGAGAGGAGACATCATGGAAGTCAAGCGGATCTGCGCGGCGTACTGGAGCGCCACAGGCAACACAGACAAGACGGTGAACACCATCGCGGAGACCCTGGCGGAGAAGCTGGGCGTCCCTCTGGAGCGGAGGAACTTCACACGCCCGTCAGACCGGGCGGAGGATCTGTCTTTTACGGGGAGAGACCTGGTGGTGTTCGGTATGCCCACCTATGCGGGAAAGCTGCCCAACAAGATGCTGCCCTATGTCCAGCAGCAGATCCACGGGAACGGCGCCCTGGCGGTGGGGGTGGTCACCTTCGGCAACCGGTCCTACGACAACTCCCTGGCGGAGCTGTGCGCCGCGCTGGAGGCGGACGGCTTCCACACCGTGGCCGGGGGCGCCTTTGCCTGCCGCCACGCCTTTACGGACGCGCTGGCGGACGGCCGCCCGGACTGGGATGACAAGCGGCAGATGGGGGAGTTCGCGGCCCGCATTGCGGACAAGGTAAAAGACCTGACGGACATCCCTGCTCCGGTGGCCGTGCCGGGCGATGCGGCGGCGCCCTACTACGTGCCCAAGGGCACGGACGGCCAGCCCGTCAAGTTCCTGAAGGCCAAGCCCCAGACGGATTTGGGCAAGTGTACCGACTGCGGCGCCTGCGCCCGCCTGTGTCCCATGGGGGCCATCAATCCCTCCAACGTGGCGGAGGTGCCCGGCACCTGCATCAAGTGCCAGCGGTGCGTCCGCAAGTGCACGAAGCACGCCAAGTACTTTGATGACCCGGCCTTTTTGTCCCACGTGGCCATGCTGGAGCAGAACTTCACAGAACCCAAGGAGAATGAGGTGTATCTGTGAGGCGGTGGGTTCTTGCCTTTCTGATGGCGGTCACAGCCAACTGGGTTTCTCTGATCTATGCGTTTGGCCCGGTGAGCTGGCTCTTGACGACGATACTGCTTCTGGGGAGTTTCTCTATTTTAATCTGCGGCCCATTGAGAAGAGCGGTGCGCCTACAAAGCGGATCTGGTATTTGAAAAGCGGCTGCGAATTGCTGCGCCTGTTTTTGATTACAGCTACGGTCACAGTCTTTGTGCAGATGGTATGGCTGTGGTGCCAGATTTCCATGATAACGCCGGAGAACAGCCTTGCCGCTGGAACAGCTGTTGCAGGTGCGGCTTTTGGTGTTCTCTGGGCTGTCTTGCTGGAGGCCATCGTCTTCTGGAACGGCATGATCCGGGTGTATCTCACCTCCGTCCAGCTGGGGCTGAAGCACCGGGTGCTGGCGGCCCTGTGCGGGTGGATCCCCATTCTCAACATCTGGTATCTGCGGAAGATTATCCGCATCACCGCCGACGAGGCGGAGTTCGAGACGGAGAAGTGGGAGCTGGACACCGCCCGGGCGGAGAGCGAGATCTGTAAGACGAAATACCCGATCCTTCTGGTCCACGGGGTGTTCTTCCGGGACTTCCGCTATGTCAATTACTGGGGCCGCATTCCCAAGGAGCTCCAGCGCAACGGCGCAACAGTGTACTACGGACAGCAGCAGTCCGCCGCCGCGGTGGAGGACAGCGGGCGGGAGCTGGCGGACCGTATCCGGCAGATCCTGGCGGAGACCGGCTGTGAGAAGGTGAACATCATTGCCCACTCCAAGGGGGACTGGACAGCCGGGCCGCCATCGCCCACGCTGGATGTGCCCCCTGTGTGGCCAGCCTCACCACCATCAACACGCCCCACCGGGGCTGCATCTTTGCCGAATATCTGCTGAAGAAGATCCCTGCAGCGGCTCGGCAGAAGATCGCAGATACCTACAACGCCGCCCTGAAGCGGCTGGGGGATGAGGCCCCGGACTTCCTGGCGGCGGTGACAGATCTGACCGCCTCTGCCTGCGAGGCCAGGAACGCGGCTACCCCGGACGCCCCCGGCGTCTTTTACCAGAGCGTCATGTCCTATTGCAGAAAGGCCCAGCACGGCAAGTTCCCTCTAAACATGACCTATCCTATCGTCAAGCACTTTGATGGATTGAACGACGGGCTGGTGGCGGTGGACTCCGCCAAATGGGGCGATCAGTTCACCCTGCTGGAGCCAAGGGGGCACCGGGGCATCTCACACGGGGATGTGGTGGATCTGAATCGGGAGAACATTCCCGGCTTCGACGTCCGGGAGTTCTATGTCTCCCTGGTAGCGGATCTGAAAAACAGAGGCTTTTGAGCGGAAAAAAGCGGAGCGTCACAGGGACGCTCCGCTTTCGTGTTCCGTGGTGTCTTTTATGGTGGGGGCCACCGGTTCCACAAGGGGATCCGCCGCCCCGCCATCCTCTGTGGTGTCATCTGCGGGGGAACAATAGGTTTTGTACAGCGCCACATGGTCGTAGATGGCCCGCCAGGAGCTGTAAGCGTCTGCCGTCACACAGATATAGCGTCTGCCGTCCGCTGTTTCGCCGCAGCTGGCGGCGCAGTTGCCGGACTCCACCACATAGCCGGTCTTGGCGCCGGTGACCTCAATGCCGCCGGTATCCTTGTCCTCGATCCGCCGCAGGAACCAATTGGAGAGGATCTGCCCCTCCGGGTGGTCCGCAGTGGGGAGAGTCTCATAGGTCCGGGCCCCCAGCACCTCCCGGCACAGGTCGTTGTCCATGGCCGCCTCCAGGATCACCGCCATGTCGGAGACCGTGCACTTGTGGGCCTCGTCATACAGTCCCACGCAGTTGGTGAAGTGGGCGGTGTCCGCGATGCCAAGCTCCTCCAGCTTTTCGTTCATCAGCGCCACGAACGCCTCCTGGGAGCCCGCCACATAAGTGGCCAGCCCCAGCGCCGCGTCCGCACCGGAGGAGAGGATGGTGCCGTAGAACAACTCACGCACCGGGACCGTTTCGTCAACCATCAGCCCCACCACGCTGCACCCGTTGACATAGCAGTAGTCGGTGATGTCGATGGTCATGGTGAAGGTGTCGTCCAGCTCCGCTTCTGTGATGTGCTCAGCGGCCACCAGAACCGTCAGGACCTTCGTCATGGAGGCGGGAGAGATCACAGTATCCGCGTTTTTCTCCGCCAGGACCGTCCGGGTGTCCAGGTCAACCAGGACCGCGCAGCGGCTGGGAAAGTCCTCTCCCAGCTGGATCGTGTCCGGGCCGGACACGGCCCTGGCATAGGGCTCCGGCGCAGGGGCGCTGGCGACGGATGTCACCTGAAAGGGCCGTTCGGCCTTAACCATCTCCGGCGCAGGCTTTTCAATCAGCTGGGCTCCCACGGTCACCAGGCCTACACACAGAACGGCCAGCAGCCCGCAGGGCACCAGACGGCGAAGCAGCCGCCGCCGCTTTTCCCGCTGCTTCTTTCGGCGGGCCTCCGCCCGCTGGGCCCGCCGGGTGGCCCGCTCCTCGTCCGTGATAATGGGCTTGTACTCCTCGTCCATATCGGCGCTCCTATCTGAAAGGCGGGCCTGTCCGGCACCGCCGCAGTCTCGTACTCTTCATTATAACAGATGATGGAAGAAAATGCATCTCCTATTTTCCGGTTTGGCAGAGGGAATTTTATCCATCCGGCTTTTGACCCGTGAAAAACCGCTGTCAGGCCAAGTTGTTTTTGCATAGCCTGAGTGTAAGAACAACACTTGGAGGGGAGCGTATGGCTCAAGTTACCCATTTTTTCGCAGGCGCTAACAGCGGTGACGGCTTCCAGAACCTGTTTTCGGAGATCGTGGACCTGGAAGACACCTATGACCTGATGGTTTTGAAAGGCGGCCCCGGCGTGGGCAAGGCCACCTTCATGCGGGAGATCGGCCGAAGCATGGAGGAGGCCGGCACACCGGTGGAGTACTTATGGTGTTCCGGCGACCCGGATTCCCTGGACGGCGTGGTGCTGCCGGAGCTCCGCTGCGCCGTGGTGGATGGTACGTCGCCTCATGTGGTGGAGCCCCGGTACCCTGCGGCGGTGGACCGGTATGTGGACCTGGGGCGGTTTTACGACCTCACCGCCGCCAAGGCCGCGGCAGAGGAGGTGAAGGCTCATACCCGGGCCTACAAGGCCGCATATATCCGGGCCTATCACCATCTGAAGGCTGCCCGGCAGGTGGAGCTGGATGCAGTGGCGGCGGTGCGGAAGACCTTCGACCGGGAGAAGGCGGACCGCCGGACGGCGGGCATTCTCTCACGGGAGCTGCGCCGCCGGGGCGGTGAGGCGGGGAAGACCACCCGCCGCTTCCTGGGCAGTATTACCCACAAGGGGTACATCTGGCGGTTTGACAGTGTGGACGCCCTGTGCCCCAAGGTCTATGAGCTGGCGGACAGCTGGGAGCTGGCAGGGGAGATGCTTGCCCGGCTGCATCGGGCGGCGGCGGATAACGGCTGGGACACCATCGTCTGCTGCGCGCCGGAGGAGCCGGGGCGGATCGAGCACCTGCTGATCCCCGGACTGGGGCTGGCCTTCGTCACCTCCCGGCCCGGCATGGAGTACGGGCAGAAGCCCTTCCGCCGGGTGCGGCTGGACGCCATGACGGAACCTCAGGGCAAGGCCCGGCTGCGGTTCCAGACCCGGATGGCGGCACTCCTGCGGGAGGAAGGGGCCGCGGCGCTGAAAGACGCCAAAGCCAACCACGATAAGCTGGAGGCAGTCTACAACCCCTATGTGGATTTCGACGGTGTCCGAACCCTGGCGGCGCTGGAGGCGGGGCGGCTTCTCAGCTGGCTGGGTTGAATCAGATCAGGATGCGGGCCCCGGCGGTATACCGCCGGGGCCTTGCCTTATGCGAACAGATGTGCTACAATGCTGGAAGCGAAAACAGGGGCAAGACAGCCCCAGAGGGAACGGGACTATGACCAAGGAAGAAGCACTGAAAACCTATTACGGCTACGACGTCTTCCGGGGCGGCCAGGAGGCGGTCATCGACGCGCTGCTCTCTGGGCGGGATGCGCTGGCCATCATGCCTACCGGGGCGGGGAAGTCCGTCTGCTACCAAATCCCGGCCTTGCTGCTGTCGGGGATCACCCTGGTGGTCTCGCCTCTGGTGTCCCTGATGCGGGACCAGGTGACGCAGCTGGTGCAGATGGGCATCCCGGCGGCGTTTCTCAACAGCTCCCTAACCTTCCGCCAGTATCTGCTGGCCCTGGACCGGGCCAGGGCGGGGCGGTACAAGATCATCTACGTGGCCCCGGAGCGGCTGGAGACCGAGGGCTTCCAGGCCTTTGTGCGGGAGGCAGACATCTCCCTGGTGGCGGTGGACGAGGCCCACTGCATCTCCCAGTGGGGCCAGGATTTCCGGCCCTCCTACCTGAACATCCCCGCCTTTGTGGAGAGCCTGCCCCACCGGCCCCCGGTGGGAGCCTTCACCGCCACCGCCACGCCGGACGTGAAGGCGGACATCCACCGCCTGCTGGACCTGCAGGACCCGCTGGAGCTGACCACCGGCTTTGACCGGGAGAACCTGTATTTTGAGGTCCAGCAGCCTGCGGACAAGCGGGCGGCGCTGCTGGAGCTGGTGAAGGGCCGCCCCGGCAAGTGCGGCATCGTCTACTGTGCCACCCGGAAGAATGTGGAGGAGGTGTGCGACTTCCTCCGCCAGCGGGGGGTAGCCGCCGCCCGGTATCACGCTGGCCTGGCCCCAGAGGAGCGGCAGAGGAACCAGGAGGACTTCCTCTACGACCGGGTGCAGGTGATGGTGGCCACCAACGCCTTCGGCATGGGCATCGACAAGTCCGATGTCCGGTATGTCATCCACTACAATATGCCCAAGGACATGGAGAGCTACTACCAGGAGGCGGGCCGGGCGGGCCGGGACGGGGCGCCCTCCAGCTGCATCCTGTTGTACAGTGGCCAGGATGTGCGGACTAATGAGTTTCTCATCACCCACAGCGAGCCCCGGGAGGACTTGGATCCCCGGACGGCCGAGCAGCTGCGGGAGCGGGACCTGCAGCGGCTGCGGCAGATGACCGGCTACTGCCGGACACGCCGGTGTTTGCGGCAGTATATCCTGCACTACTTCGGCGAGCACGCGCCGGACACTTGCAGCGCCTGCTACAACTGCCTCCATAACTTCGAAGAGGTGGATGTCAGCCGGGACGCCAAGGCCATCGTGGCCTGCATTGCCAAAACCGGACAGCACTTCGGCGTGGGTGTCATCGCGGAGACCCTCTGCGGTGCGGACACGGAGCGGGTGCGGAAGTACCACATGGACCGGGAGGATACCTACGGCGCTTTGGGTCAGCTGACCCAGAAGGAGGTCCAGGAGCGCATCCGCTTCCTGCTGGACCAGGGCGTGCTGGAGCTGAGTCCGGGGCAGTATCCGGTGCTGCGGCTGACGGAGCGGGCGGAGGACGTGATGTACGGCGAATCGACGCTCCAGATGAAGACGCTGCGGGAGGACCGGTCCGCCCCGGCCCGCCGGGCGGCGGCCGGGGAGCTGGAGGGGGATGCGGCGGAGCTGTTCGGCCGCCTCCGGGCCCTGCGGGCCCAGTTGGCCCGGCGGCAGGGAGTCCCCGCCTACGTGGTGTTCTCGGACAAGACCCTGCGGGAGATGGCGATTTCCCGCCCCCGGACCACGACGGAGCTGCGTGCGGTCAGCGGCGTGGGCTCCGCCAAGGCGGAGCGGTACGGCCGGGACTTTCTGACGGTGATCCAGGACTTTCCGTCGTGACGGAGATCAGAAGAGACAACAGGCGCTGCCCCATGCGGGACAGCGCCTGTCTGTGTTTTTTCAGTTCAGAAAATCCTTCAGCTTTTTGCTGCGGCTGGGGTGGCGCAGTTTCCGCAGGGCCTTGGCCTCGATCTGGCGGATGCGCTCCCGGGTAACGTTGAATTCCTTGCCCACTTCCTCCAGGGTGCGGGTGCGGCCGTCCTCGATGCCGAAGCGGAGCTTTAGAACCTTTTCCTCCCGGGGAGTGAGAGTGGAGAGAACATCCATCAGCTGCTCCTTCAGCAGGGTGAAGCTGGCGGCTTCGCTGGGCTCACTGGCCCCCTCGTCGGGGATGAAGTCGCCCAGGTGGGAGTCCTCCTCCTCACCGATGGGGGTCTCCAGGGAGACGGGCTCCTGGGCAATTTTCAGGATCTCCCGGACCTTCTCCACCGGCATTCCCATCTCCGCGCTGATCTCATTGGGAGACGGATCATGGCCCAGCTCCTGCAGGAGCTGGCGGCTGACCCGAATCACCTTGTTGATGGTCTCCACCATGTGGACAGGGATGCGGATGGTGCGGGCCTGGTCGGCGATGGCCCGGGTGATGGCCTGCCGGATCCACCAGGTAGCGTAGGTGGAGAACTTGTAGCCCTTGGTGTAGTCGAACTTCTCCACCGCCTTGATCAGGCCCAGATTGCCCTCCTGGATCAGATCCAGGAACAGCATGCCCCTGCCCACGTACCGCTTGGCGATGGACACCACCAGGCGGAGGTTGGCCTCCGCCAGCTTCTGCTTGGCGGTCTCACCCTTGGCGTGGGCGGACTTCCAGGCGGCGATCTCCTCCTGGGAGTAGGGGATCTCCTGCCCCTCCTTCCGGAGCCGGTCGATCTCCGCCAGCTTCCGGTCGGCCTCGTTGCCCGCGCCCATGGCCTGGGCCAGGTCGATCTCCTCATCCGGGGACAACAGGGGCACCTTGCCGATCTCTTTCAGATACATACGGACAGGATCGTCGATGGAGAAGCTGTTCACCAGAGTGTTGGGATCCACCAGCTCCTCTTCCTCCACATCGGCGATCTCCTCTGCGGCGGGCTCGTCATCCGGCAGGTCCGCCAACAGGGCATCGTCGGCGCTGATGTCGATGTTCAGCGCCTCCAGGGAGTCGTAGAGCTGATCCATCTGATCGCTCTCCAGATTCAGGTCATCCACCGCGTCCATCAGATCTGCGGAGTCCAACTTGCCCTTCTTCTTACCGCGGGCCAGCAGTTCCCGCAGTTTTTCGTTGTTCATCAGCCAGGAGGCTGCGGGCAGCGCAGCCACCTGCTTGTCGTCCAGCCGGAGGATGCCGGCCTTCCGGGCCTCCTCGTCCGTCATGACGGCGGGGGCCTCCTGGGCCGTCTCCTCCCCCTTTTTCCGGGTGGACTTTTTGGCAGACTTTGCAGCCGGCTCCCTCTCCGCGGCCTTCTCCGCCGCATCTGCGGCCGCCAGGAGCGCGTCTGCCTGTCTCTTCAGCTCCTTGGGGCTCAACTCAAACTCATTTGCCATGCTGCTTTCCTCCAGTACCCTTTTTGTCTTTGTATTTTTCTGTGGCCGCCAGCAGCGGGTCGGCAGTCCCGCCCCCCAGCCGCTTCTCGGCCTCCGTCTGTACGATGCGTATGTAGTCCGCCAGCGCCTGTTGTCCGTTTCGCAGAGACTCCGGCTGCTGGCAGACGCCGGTGAGATGGTTCATCTCCTCCTGGGAGAAGAACTCCGCCTGGGCCGCCAGGGAGGGGACGCGTCCTGCCGCCTTGGCCTGCCACAGCGTGGTAAAGGCACGGCCCAGCAGTGGGGAGGAGAACTGCTCCTCCCGCAGGGGCGGCTCCTCCGGGAACAGGCTCTCGTCCCGGATCAGCAGCCGCAGGATGCCCTCCTCCGCCCGGGCGGAGCGGATGTTGTCGTATCGCAGCTCCCGCTCCTTGGGCTGGAGCTGGACCGCCGGGTTCAGGTCCCGCCGCAGCTCCTGCCGCTTCTCCCGGGAGAGGCGGCGTTTGAAGGCCCGCTGGACCTCCAGCCTCATGACCTCCGGCGTGATCTTGGCGGTCTCTGCGGCCCGGGTGGTGTAGATCTCCCGCTCTACCGGATTGGCAAGTGCGGCCAGCAGGGCGCTGACCTCCTCACAGTAGGCCACACGGGCCTCGTCACTGGAGAGGTCGTACTTACCCGCCACCTGGGCCATGCGGAACTCGATGCCGTTCTCACTGCCGGTCAGCAGCGCCTCGAAGGCGTCTTTTCCCTGGAGCTTGATGAAGTCGTCGGCGTCCTGCTTTACCAGTTCGCCATCCTCCGTCCGCCGCCGGGGCAGCTGAAGGACCTTGACCGAAAACTCCGAGTTGTTCAGGATCTCCAGCGCCCGCTCCGTGGCGATCTTGCCGGCGTTGTCATTGTCGTAGCACAGCACCAGCTCCTTCGTGAACCGGCTGAGGAGCCGTGTCTGCTCCACTGTCAAAGCCGTCCCCATGGAGGCCACTGCGTTGTCGAATCCCGCTTGGTGGAGCGTTACCACGTCGATGTTGCCCTCGCAGAGGATGATGTTGGACCGCTTGGATTTCTTGGCCAGATTCAGTCCGTACAGAACCCGCCGTTTGGAGTACACCGGTGTCTCCTGGGAGTTCATGTACTTGGGCTCAGACTTGTCCAGGACCCGGCCGCCGAAGGCCACCACGTCTCCCCGCACATCGATGACAGGAAAGATGAGCCGGTTGCGGAACTTGTCGTACAGGCCGCCGTTCCGGTTCTGCACCGCCAGGCCTGCCTCCAGCAGCTCCGACTTCGTGTAGCCCTTCTTCGTCATGGCCAGGATCAGCGCGTCCCAGGCATCCAGAGAGGCTCCCAGACCGAAGTTCACTGCCGTGGCCCTGCGAATTTTCCGCCGGTCCAGATATTCCTGCACCGCCCGCCCCTCCGGCTGTTGGAGCATCTGATAGTAGAACCGGGCCGCGTCCCGGTTCAGGTCCAGCAGACGCTGGCGCCTGCGGCCCGCCTCCCGGTCGCCGTCCTCCTCCGGCACCTCCATCCCCGCCCGTTTGGCCAGAAAGCGCACCGCATCCGGGAAGGAGAGATTCTCCTCCTCCATGATGAAGTTGATAACGCCGCCGCCCCGCTTGCAGCCGAAGCAGTAGTAGATCTGTTTGTCCGGAGAGACGGAGAAGGAGCCGGTCTTCTCACTGTGGAAGGGACACAGACCAAAGAGATTCGCGCCCTTTCGGGTCAGCTGCACATAGCTGCCCACCACGTCCACGATGTCACTCCGGGCCATCAGCTCGTCCAGAAAGCTCTGGGGAAAGGGCATGTCAAGGTCTCCTCCTTTCGGTGAGTGTTGCCAGATTTCCCGAGGGTCATACCCGAAAGCGAGGGCGTACCCAAAACGAGACATTTTAGATATACCCCGTTCTTTTGGGATTTCCTCTTTTTTTGCTGGATTTTTTCAAAAAGTTTTTGCCTAGTGGGTTTACAGACTGCCGCGGCCTGCGTAAAATGGTAGAAAAGCGTCGAAGCGGCGGAGAGGAGGCGTGAGATGTCCATCGAGCTTTGGGCGGCCCGGTTGGAGCGCCCGCTGACGGAGCGGGAGACGGAGGCCATGCTGCCCCTGCTGCCCCCGGAGCGGCAGGAGCGGCTGCTGCGGATCAAGCAGTCGGAAAAGCGGCGGGAGCCCCTGTGCGCCTATCTCATTCTACGCCATGCCTTGTGGGAGCAGTACCGCTGGCGGGAGCTTCCGCCTATCCGGCTCACCTCTCTGGGCAAGCCCTACTTCCCGGATTTCCCAGAGGTCCACTTCAATCTGAGCCACACCACCGGCGCGGTGCTGGTGGCCCTGTCCGGGGAGCCGGTGGGGGTGGATATCGAGCACATCCGGCCGGTGAGCGAGCGGGCCATGCGGCGTCTGGCGGATGTGACCACGGAACGGGCCTTCTTCCAGAGCTGGGTCCGGCGGGAGGCCCGGGCCAAGCGCAGCGGCGCCGGCGTGGGGACCATGCTGGCGTCGGAGACCCCGCTCCAGCCTGGGGAGCGATTCTATTTTCTGGACACCTTTCCGGGCTATGTGGCGGGAGTGGCCACCCGGGACGGGGGCCCGCCAGGCCAGGTGCGCAAATACTCCCTGGATGATATGATGGGATAAAAGCGGGGGAGAAAAAAGGCGGCGGGGCAGTGCCCCGCCGTCTCCCGGTCGGTTTATACGATCTTCCGCAAAGGCAGCGGCTCCGCCGCATCCTTCTGCTCCGCAAAGTAGCGGATGATGTCTTTTCGGGTGACGATCCCGGTGAAGTTCCCCAGGTCGTCCACCACAGGGATGAAGTTCTGGTTCATGGCGCTGTGGAGGAGCTCTTCCATGGTGACGGTGATCCGGACGGGAGGATAGCTGTTGCCCCGCAGAATGTCCCGGACCTGCAGCCGCTCCATGTCCTTCATGGAGTAGGCAGTCAAGGTCTCGCAGTCCTTGGACAGGAGCTGCCAGAGGAAATCCCCCTCACTGACTGTACCGACATATTTCCCATCCCGGCTGATGACGGGGATGGCGGTATAGCCGTGGTGCCGCATCTTTTCCAGTCCCTGACGGAAGGTGCAGTCATCGTACAGATAGGCGACGCTGTGCTTCGGGAGCAGAAAATAAGCTATGTTCACTTTGCTGCCTCATTTCTAAGGGCGGGGGCCCGCCCGTATTCGGCCTTTCCGGCCTTCTAAAAAAAGTATACAGGAAATGCCTGGGGAATTGGTGAATAATCTATGAAATCTGCCGGAGAACGGTCTTTACTTTTTCGACAGAGGCTGTTATTATAAAATGTGATATATGCAACAGAAGGGAGCGGCCGCGATGTTGACCCCACAGGAACTGAAAAAGAGCCCCTTGTTTCAGGACATCGGGTACGAGAATTACCAGCAGATGCTGGACTGCTTTCAGGCGGTGCAGCGGAGCTATCGGGTGGACGAGGTGATCTACGACTTCTCCGGCCCGGCTGGCAACGCCGTAGGCGTGGTGGAGCGGGGGGAGGCATCCCTGATCCGCATCGACGAGGAGGGAGTCGCCACTGTGCTGGAGGAGCTGGGCCCCGGCGGTGTGTTCGGCAAGAGCCTGGCGTTTTCCACCTCCGGCCGGGACAGCTTGGAAGTGGTCTGCCGCACGGCCTGCGACGTGGTGTTCATCGACTATCCCCATATTCTGAAGCGGTGTGAGCGGGCCTGCACCCATCATAGCCTGCTGGTGCAGAATATGCTGCGGCTGATCTCAGACAAGGCCCAGGCCCTGTCCGAGCGGGTGGACGTTCTCTCCCGCCGGTCCATCCGGGAAAAGCTCCTGTGCTACTTCAACCAGCTGGCGGAGAAGGAGGGGAGCCGGACCTTCCAGCTGCCCTTCTCCCTGAGTATGCTGGCGGATTACATCGCCACGGACCGCAGCGCCATGATGCGGGAGCTGAAGCGATTGAAGGAGGAGGGCGTCCTCCGGTCCGAGGGGCGGCGCATCACCCTTTGTACAGGATGATTGACCGGCCAGAAGGGGCGCTGGAAAGTTTGTTATTTTTTTCGCAGAATCCCCGCAAAAACGGATTGACTGCTTTCGGGGGTTGTGTTAAAGTATAGACAATGTGTCGTGTCGAAGGATACATCGCCGCAAATACCAAAATTCGATCATTCGGGAAAGAAGGAACACTATGTATCGTATCGTGAGAAAAGAGGCCCTCCGTCCCACCGTCACCCTGTATGAGATCGAGGCACCCCTGGTCGCCAAGAAGGCCCAGCCGGGCCAGTTCATCATCCTGCGCGTGGATGAGAACGGCGAGCGAATCCCCATAACGATCAACGACTATAACCCGGAGAAGGGCACCGTCACCATCATCGTCCAAACCGTGGGCGCCACCACGGAAAAGCTGAGCCGCATGAAAGAGGGCGACAGCCTCCAGGACTTTGTGGGCCCCCTGGGCAAGGCCACCGAGACCGAGGGCAAGAAGAAGGTCTGCGTGGTGGGCGGCGGTGTCGGCTGCGCCATCGCGTATCCCGTGCTGAAGAAGTTCCACGACTGCGGGGCCGAGGTCCACGCCGTCATCGGCTTCAAGAACAAGGATCTGGTGATCCTGGAGGATGAGTTCCGGGCCGCAAGCAGCGTACTGAAGGTCTGCACCGACGACGGCTCCTATGGCCAGAAGGGCGTTGTCACCGAGGCGCTGAAGGAGCTGATTGACGCTGGCAACCAGTATGATGAGGTGTTCGCCATCGGTCCCATGGTGATGATGAAATTTGTTTCCAAGACCACGGAGCCCTACGGCATCCCCACCACCGTTTCCATGAGCCCCATCATGATTGACGGCACCGGCATGTGCGGCGGCTGCCGCCTGAGCGTGGGCGGCGAGATGAAGTTCGCCTGCGTGGACGGCCCGGATTTCGACGGCCACAAGGTGGACTGGGATCTGGCGGTCAAGCGGAACCAGATGTATCGGGACTTTGAGGCCCACAAATATGAGGAGACCTGCAACCTGTTCAAGAAGGAGGCCGAATAATCATGGCCAATATGTCTTTGAAGAAGAATCCCATGCCCTCTCAGGAGCCCGATGTCCGCAACAAGAACTTCGACGAGGTGGCCCTGGGCTATACTGAGGAAATGGCCATCGACGAGGCCAAGCGCTGCCTGAACTGCAAGAACCCCAAGTGCGTGAACGGCTGCCCCGTGAACGTACATATTCCCGAGTTCATCGCCAAGGTGGCGGAAGGCAAGTTTGACGAGGCCTTCGGCGTCATCACCTCCACCAACAGCCTGCCCGCCATCTGCGGCCGTGTCTGCCCCCAGGAGAACCAGTGCGAGGGCCAGTGCATCCGGGGCATCAAGGGTGAGCCCGTGGGCATCGGCCGTCTGGAGCGGTTTGTGGCGGACTATCACAATACCCACGGCCATCAGGGCGGCGCTCCCGTCGTGCCGGAGAGCAACGGCCACAAGGTAGCTGTGGTAGGCTCCGGCCCTGCGGGCCTGACCTGTGCCGGCGATCTGGCCCGGAAGGGGTATGACGTCACCGTGTTCGAGGCGCTGCACCAGGTTGGCGGCGTGCTGGTGTACGGCATCCCGGAGTTCCGTCTGCCCAAGGCCATTGTGGCCAAGGAGGTGGCCCGGCTGGAACACTTCGGCGTGAAGATCATGACCGATACCGTGGTGGGCCGCACCATCACCGTGGACGAGCTGATGGATGAGATGGGTTTTGAGGCCGTGTTCATCGGCTCCGGCGCCGGCCTGCCTATGTTCATGAACATCCCCGGCGTCAACTACAAGGGCGTGCTGTCCGCCAACGAGTTCCTGACCCGCATCAACCTGATGAAGGCATACCTGCCCGATTCCGACACGCCCCTCATCCATCCCAAGAAGGTGGCCGTCGTAGGCGGCGGCAACGTGGCCATGGACGCCGCCCGGTGCGCCAAGCGCCTGGGTGCAGAGGTCTATGTTGTGTACCGCCGCGGCATGGAGGAGCTGCCCGCCCGCCGTGAAGAGGTGGAGCACGCCGAGGAGGAAGGCATCATCTTCAAGACTCTCTGCAACCCGGTGGAGGTGCTGGCGGACGAGAACGACGATGTGAAGGGAATCCGCTGCATCCGGATGGAACTGGGCGAGCCCGATGCCTCCGGCCGCCGCCGTCCCATCGAGGTCCCCGGCAGTGAGTTCGACGTGGACGTGGACTGCGTTATTATGGCCCTGGGCACCAGCCCCAACCCCCTGATCAAGTCCACCACCAAGGGCCTGGAAATCAACAAGAAGGGCGGCATCGTGGTGAACGAGGACGGTCTCACCTCCCGCGAGAATGTCTATGCCGGCGGCGACGCCGTCACCGGTGCTGCCACCGTCATCCTGGCCATGGGCGCCGGCAAGACCGCGGCTAAGGCCATCGACGAGGCGTTGAGCAAGAAGTAAGATCTCCCGGACTTTTTACAAGACGGGCAGCGAAAGCTGCCTGCCTTGTCCCTTTTGGTTGGAATCTGTCGGATTAGCCTTGACAGCAGGTGCGGGGACCGATACAATCAAGGTGCCTGGTTCCCTCAGGTGGAGGGCGCCACGCGGCTTTGGGACAGCGCGGAGGCGAACGCGGCAAACTGTGTCTTGGAGGGAAAAACGATGGCTTATTGCAGAAAATGTGGTGCATTGATCGATGACTATGCGGCGGTCTGCCCGAAATGCGGCACACCTCAGAACGGAGGACCGAATAATCCTCCACCGGCAGCGGACAACGGCGGCTTCCTGTGGGGGCTTCTGGGCTGCTGTATTCCCATTGCAGGATTGATCTTGTTCCTGGTATGGAAGGATACCAAGCCCCGGACTGCCAAGGCGGCGGGCATCGGCGCCCTGGTGTGCGTGATCGCCTATGTACTGATGTACGTTGCGGCGGCGGTTCTGGGCATCAGCGCAGCGGTGTATGCCTATTAAGCTGCGGCGCTGGCTTTGGCGGTGGCTTCCGATTCTCTTCGGATGCCACTGCCGGCCGGATCGCTCTTTCCATTTTCGGGACGGAACGCCCTTTCCCATCTGCGCCCGGTGCACCGGGGAGCTGGCGGGCATCCTGGCGGGGCTGGCAACCTGGTGGGCGGTCCATCCCCCGGCGGGAGTGGCGGCTGTGCTGCTGGTTCCGTTGATTGCGGACGGACTTCTCCAGCTCTGTACGCCCTATGAGAGCGGTAATCTCCGGCGGCTGGCGACGGGGCTCCTCTTCGGCTACGGGCTGACGGTGCTTCTGCTCACGTCCTTGGGCTGGGCCTATCAATGGGGCTTTGGCTTTGGGAAAACATTGCTGGATCCCTGAGAAGATCAGCAGCCGTGACATCCAGGAGGCAAGACCATGCTGGAACTGTGTTTTGATATGTCAACCTGCGGTGCCCTGCGGGTGGCCCAGCGCTGCGGCGGGAGCGGACGGAAAGGCTTCGGATTCGTTCTCAGCCGCACAGAGGACGGCGGAAATGTGACATCTACTACGGTCATCGGCTTCGATGACGGAAAAGCGCCCGCGGGAGAAGAGATCCACCAGATCCAGCGGGCCCAGCGGCGGCAGGCGGCCCTGGAACGGGAGGCCATCCCCCTGGGCGGCAGTCCGAGTGATGTACTGGTCTTGTCCCTGGGACTGGATATGGGGGATATCCGAGAACCGCTGGGGGCGGACCGGTGGGACCTGCTGCGCCGGTGGTGTGATGGTGATGATGAGACCACGGACCGGGACTGGCAGCGGAATTTGGAGGCAGCGGAGCGATTGAGGTCCTGCGGCTCTAGGGACGCCGTCCGTATTTGGGTGGACCATACGCCATACGGCGCCTGCGGTCTGCTCCACGCTGCCAGCCTGCTGAAAGACACAAAGGCCGACGTCCGCGTGGTGTTCCTGCCGCCCTGGCGGGAGCGGCCGGACGGCGTCGTGGAGACCTACCTGGGTTGGGGCGAGGTGGAGCCGGAGCTGTTCGGACGCTTCCTGTCCCGGGAGGAGCCGCTGCCGCCGGTGATGCTGGGCGCTATGGCCCATCGGTGGGAGGTGCTCCGGCAGGAGAACGCCCCGCTCCGGGCGGTGGTGAACGGCCGGGTCCGCAGCGTGGGGGAGGACTTCTACGACGAAATGATCCGACGCCATCTGCCCGAGGGCCAGACGAAGATCGCCAACATCATTGGAGAGGTTCTGGGCCGGGAGAAGCCGGGCATCGGCGACGTCTGGCTGGCGGAGCGCATCCGGCAGATGCTCTCCACCGGGGAGCTGCGGATGCTCCGGGAGGACCGGGAGCGGTTTTACCGCTCTGTGGTAGAAAGGACTTGACATTTCCCGGGAAATCTGTAAAATAAAACATCAATATAGGTCCGCCGCCGGGCGGACAAAGGCGTTTGCCCCTGCATCCGTAGGCCATTGGAGATGCGGGGCGCGGGCGCCTTTTATTTTTTGCTGTCAGAGGAGGAGTGATTTGCATGGCATGGGTATTTCTGGCATGCGCGGGACTTCTGGAGGTGTTCTGGTCCTCGTTCCTGAAACTGTCCGATGGCTTCACGAAGCTGGGCTGGTCCGTGATGACCATTGCGGGGATGCTGGCCAGCTTCTATTTGCTGAGCCAGGCCATGAAGACGCTTCCCCTGGGCACTGCCTACGCCGTCTGGACCGGCATCGGGGCCGTAGGCTCCGTGGCGGTGGGCATCCTGATCTTCAAGGAGCCGGTGACCGCCGCCCGGATGTTTTTCACCGTGTTGCTGCTGACGGGCATTGTCGGCATCAAGCTGACCTCTCCCCACTGAGGGAAAACAGAAAACGAGGACCGGTCCGGTCCTCGTTTTTCCATAGATGCCGTTACAGGTCCACCACCGTCACATCGTGGCCCGTGTGGGGGAGAAAGACATGCAGCAGGTCCTCCGTCCGCAGGCGGAGGCTGGCGTCGTTCTTGCAGGGGTGGCAGCCGAACCAGGCCGCGTCATGGACTGCCCGGTCCATCACCAGCCGGACCCGGCGCTCCGTGTCATAGGCCAGGCCCAGCACGCTGGCAGAGCCGGGGGTGCAGCGGAGCATGGACTCCATCAGCTCCGGCGGGGCGAAGGAGAGGCGGGTGGTGCCCAGTTGGGCGCTGAGGACCTTGGTCTGGAAGGGCTTGCCGCCGGGCATGGTCAGCAGGTAGAACGCCGTCTTCTGCCGGTTGCAGAGAAACAGGTTCTTGCAGATGGAGATGCCCAGCACCTCGCTGACCACATCGCAGTCGGCGATGGTGTCGGCGGTCTCGTGGGCCACCCAAGCATAGGGGATGCGCAGCCGGTCCAGCAGGGCAAAGGTCTCCAGCTCCACGGCGGCGCGGCCCTCTGCCGGGGCGGCGGTGCGGCTCTCTGAGATCTCCACGGCTCACACCCCCGCCAGCAGCTTTTCCCCGGCCCGGTAGATGTCACCGGCGCCTACGGTGAGGATCAAGTCGCCGGGCCGGGCCGCCTGCCGCAGAGCCGCCGCCGCCTTGTCCAGGGTGGAGCAGTACACAGCGCCGGGGATATTGCGGCACAGGTCCGCCGAGGAGATGCCCAAGGTGTTCTGCTCCCGGGCGGCGAAGATCTCCGCCAGGATGGCCACGTCCGGGATTTTCAGCTCTTCCACGAACCGCTCGAACAGCTTGGCGGTGCGAGAGTAGGTGTGGGGCTGGAAGGCCACCACCAGCCGTTCATACCCCATTTCCTTGGCGGTGGTGAACAGGGCGTGGAGCTCGTCGGGGTGATGGGCGTAGTCATCGTAGACCTCCGCCCCATGATAGGTACCCTTGTGCTCGAATCGGCGGCCGGCGCCGGTGAAGGAGGCCAGGCCCGTCTCCACCGCATGGCCCGGCAGGCCCAGTGCCCAGGCCGCAGAGGCTGCCGCCAGGGCGTTGAGAACATTGTGGTGGCCGTAGACGTGGAGCTCTACGCGGGCGTATTTCTCGCCGCGGATCATCACGTCGAATACCGGCCTGCCGTCCACCTCCGTCAGATTGGCGGCGGTGCAGTCGGCGGCATGGTCCAGGCCGAAGGTGAAGATGGGATGCTCCAGCCCGGCCACCGCCTCCATGGCGCTGGCGTTGTCCGCGTTGACGATGACGGACCCCGCCGGGGGCACCAGCTCCGCAAACCGGCGGAAGGAGTGCTGGATGTCGGCCAGATCCTTGAAGAAGTCCAGGTGGTCCTCCTCCACGTTCAAAATCACTGCCACGGTGGGGAAGAAGCTGAGGAAGCTGTTGCAGTACTCACAGGACTCCAGGATGATGGTGTCCCCCTGGCCCACCCGGTAGCCGGCGTGGAGCAGGGGCAGGGTGCCGCCGATCATCACCGTGGGATCCGCCTCCGCCGCCATGAAGATGTGGGTGCACATGGAGGTGGTGGTGGTTTTGCCGTGGGTACCGGCCACGCACAGCGCGTTGGGATACCGCTGCATGATGGCACCCCAGGCCTGGGCCCGCTCGTACACGGGGATACCCCGGGCCACGGCACCGGCGATCTCCGGGTTGCTGTCGTGGACGGCAGCGGTGCGGACCACCAGATCGCAGTCCCCCAGGTTTTCGGCGTTGTGGCCGATGGCCACGGGGATGCCCAAGGACCGGAGGTGGCGGACCGTGTCGCTCTCCGTCATGTCGGAGCCCTGGACATGGAGGCCCATGCCCCGCAGCACCTCCGCCAGGGGGCACATGGACACGCCGCCGATGCCCACCAGATGGGCCCGCTTGCCGGGGACGATATAGTCGCGGATGGGATGGAGATTGTTCATCATGAAAAGACTCCTTATCTGAAGCGCACTGCCAGCGCGCCGCTGATGATTCTGTGGGAATACCATGAGGTTGCCCAAAAACCTGCAATTCCTTACCAAATATTTCATTATAGTATGAGAAGACGGAAAATGCAACCAGAGAAATCCAGGGCCCCGTTTCAAGATCAGCGGTGGCGGCCCCAATTCCGTCGGCTTCACCAAACTGAGCGCAGCCGTAAGAGGAAGGTAATTTGCCGCATACCTGTGGCAGCTTTGCGTAATTTGCCGGTTTGGATACGTGCCGCAGGAATCAACAAATCTTGCCTGCCGCAAAAGAAAGAAGCCAAAAGCCGCCTGCACAGTCTGAACGCAAATGTTAATATACGTTGCTTGCGAAAACAGGCTGTTTCTCGTACAATGGCGTTAACCAGAAAGGAGTTCATTCCCTATGTTATGTGAAAACATCAAAGCCATCAGAAAATCAAAAGGGCTATCGCAGGAGGAACTTGCGATCAAGCTGAATGTGGTGCGGCAGACCATCTCCAAATGGGAGCAGGGATTGTCTGTTCCGGATGCTGATATGCTGATCTCCCTGTCAGAGGCGTTTGAAACACCTGTGAGCACGCTGCTCGGAGAACCTGTCACAGCGGCGAAGGCTGATGACCTGAAAGCGGTTTCCGAAAAGCTGGAGATCATAAATTTGCAGCTGGCACAGGGGAAGGAGCTGCGGCGAAAAACAGCTCGCTGCCTGCTTATTGGATTGTGTACGGCCATCGTAATTATTTCCGCAGTTTTCATTTACTGCGGGAGTCCTTATCTGGGGTGGAATTATCACGATCCGGAAACCGCCGTTGTTGGAGTCGCTTTTCACGCATTTGAATGGCTGTTTGTCAGGTTTGCGCCGATGCTCTTGATAGGAGCAATCCTTGGGATTTTCCTGACACGGAAGAAGGCATAGAGCGGGCCTGTTTTGGGGTGCAATTCAGTTCCCGAAATTCCAGCCTGAGGGGCGGAAGGCATTGCTTCCACGCCTGGACAACATGGGCAGCTGTGTTCCGCGGGGAAAACAGCTGCCCACGTCTTTTGCCCACGGGTGGAAACATGACCGGCTGTGAAGGAGCGGAGATCCAGGCATAGTTTCACCCAAATGACAGAAGATTTCCTTGTTCCGTGAAATCACGATCATACTTCAAAAGGCAGAATCCGGTGGCCCCTGCCTTGCGGCGGGTCGCTTGGTGTGGTATCATCAGAGCAGCGCGAGGTACAGGAGGAATGGAGGAGGCCCATGATCCGAAGAATGGGGAAGGGCGACCTGGATGCTGTGGCGGCCATCTGGTTGGACGCCAACCGGGAAGCCCACGATTTCATCCCAGCAGCCTATTGGCTGGGACATTTTGCAGAGGTCAGGACTGCGCTGGCCCGGGCGGAGGTCTGGGTCTTTGAGACGGAGGCGCGGGCCGAAATTTCAGGCTTCATCGGACTTCTGGGAGACTACATCGCCGGCATCTTCGTCCGGAGGGAGGCCCGGTCCGGCGGCGTGGGTCGGCAGCTGTTGGACCACGTGAAGACCAGCCGCGGGCAGCTGCGCCTGCAGGTCTACCGGAAAAACCTCCGGGCGGCAGCCTTCTACCGGCGGGAGGGGTTCCGTGTCCTGGAGGAGGGCGTGGATCCCGAGACTGGGGAAGCGGAACTTCTTATGGAGTGGCGATGGGACGGCCCGCAGAGCTGATCCGCGATACGCAAGGAGAATGGACATAAGGGAGGTGGGCACATGACAACGGTAACGATCCCCGCTCCGGTAGGGGAGATCCTGAAAACACTGGAGGCGGCGGGGTATGGTGCATGGTGCGTGGGCGGCTGCGTCCGGGATGCCCTGCTGGACCGGATGCCGGGGGACTGGGATGTGACCACTTCCGCCCGGCCGGAGGAGACTATGGCCCTGTTTGCCGGCCGGGCTGTCCCAACTGGTCTGCGCCACGGCACCGTCACCGTAAAGACGGAGCAGGGTGGCG
This sequence comes from Dysosmobacter welbionis, assembly GCF_005121165.3. Taxonomy (NCBI): domain Bacteria; kingdom Bacillati; phylum Bacillota; class Clostridia; order Eubacteriales; family Oscillospiraceae; genus Dysosmobacter; species Dysosmobacter welbionis. The sequence continues at coordinate 3,398,035 of NZ_CP034413.3, forward strand.
TGGAGATCACTACACTCCGGCGGGATGGTGCCTATCGGGACCACCGGAGGCCGGAGACCGTGACGTTCACCGACTCTCTGGAGGAGGATCTGCGGCGCCGGGACTTCACCATCAACGCGATGGCAGCGGACCTGCAGGGGACCCTGTACGACCCTCTGGGCGGCCGGGCAGACCTGACGGCGAAGGTCCTGCGGTGTGTGGGAGAGCCGGACCGCCGGTTCGGCGAGGATGCCCTCCGCATCCTGCGGGGACTGCGGTTCGCGGCGGAGCTGGGGGTCACTGTCCATCCGGATACAGCGGTGGCCATCCACCGGAACCGGGAATTGCTGAGAGCCATTGCTCCGGAGCGGATCTGGGCGGAGCTGAAAAAGCTGGTGTCCGGAAAATGGGCCGCAGAGGTCCTGCGGGCCTATCCGGATGTGGCTGGCGTCTTCTGGCCGGAGATTCTGCCCATGGTGGGGTTTGACCAGCGGAACGGCCACCATTGTTACGATGTGTGGGAGCACACTCTCCATGCCATGGAGAAAGTAAAACCGGAGCCGGAGCTGCGGCTGACCATGCTGCTTCACGATATTGGAAAGCCAAATTGCTTTACAGTGGATGGGCTGGGCTGCGGACACTTTTACGGCCATCCGGCGGAGAGCGCCCGCATGGCGGAGGCCATGCTGGGTCGCCTCCGGGCCGAGACGGTTCTCCGGGAGACGGTGGTGCAGCTGGTGGCTTGGCATGACCGCAACATCCCACGCACCCGCCCGGGCGTGGCTCGGGCACTGGGGGCACTGGGGGAGCGGGACCTGCGGCGTCTGCTGGATGTGAAGCGAGCGGACAATCTGGCTCAGGCCCCGGCGTACCGCTTCCTGCAGGGGGAGATCGACAGGGCGGAATGCATCCTGGACCAGCTGCTGGTGGAGGGCGCCTGCGTATCCCTGCGGCAGCTGGCGGTGAACGGGCGGGACCTGCTGGCCATGGGACTCTCCGGCCCCGCGGTGGGACAGACTTTGCGGGAACTGCTGAACGCTGTGCTGGATGACTCCCTGCCCAACGAGCGTCACGCGCTGTTGGCCGCTGTCAGGGATCGGGCACACCGAAGCTGAAGGCAACGGAAAAGAGAGAAGCCCCGGACACACACGTGTGCCCGGGGCTTTTGGTATGAACTGGGAGAAGGGGAAGCGCTCAGAACAGGCGCAGCTGTTCCGCCACCCGGCGGCGGCCGGTGGTCTCCCGGACCACCGGCTCCGGCAGTTCCCGCAGGAAGGGAGAGAACTCCGGCGCGGCGGTGAGGATCAGTTCCTCCCGGGCCCGGGTGAGGCCCACAAAGAAGAGCCGCCGCTCCTCTTCCGCATCCGCCGGGCGGCCGGGGGACTCCAGGGGCATCGCTCCGGCGGAGAGACCCGCCAGGAACACCGCAGGGAATTCCAAACCCTTGGCACCGTGGAGCGTCATCAGGCGCACTGCGCCGGAGGCCCAGTGTTTGCCGGATGCCCGCCGGAGGTCTGCCTCCTGGCCCAGGACCAGAGCATCCCAGAGGCTGTCGAAGTCCTCGTGGAATACCGCCGTGTTCCGCAGGCGTTCCAGGGCCGGAGAGGTGCCGTACTGTTCCTCCCACTGTTCCACCAGCTTCCGGGGTGTTTCCGTCTGGACCAGAGGGAGCCAGACCTCTGTCCGGTCCAGCCAGTTTTCCAGAATGCCGTGGCCCCGGACCGCCTCCTGCAGGGCCGCCGAGTCCAGCGTGCCCATCTTTTGGCAGAGCGTCTGGGCCTTCTGGATGAGATCTGCCGGGCAGTTCCACAGCAGCCGGAGGGCGGACTCCAGCGCCGCGTTGTCTGCTGGCACCACCAGGGAACGGAGGAAGCCCAGCGCCCCCCGAACCGCCGGGTCATCCAGGAAGTCCTCCCGCCCGGTGACAAGACAGGGAATATCGTCGTGGCGGAGGCATTTCTCCACCAGCTCCAGCTGCCGGTGGGTGCGGCAGAGCACCGCAATATCGGAAAAGGCCCGCACCGTCCGCTCGTGGCCCAGGGCCTGGGCCTCCAGCATGTCCACGCCGCCGGTCATACGGCCGATCTCCTTGGCGATGAATACGGCCTCGGAGAAGCTGTCCGCTGCCTGGACCAGTCGCACGGCAGGACCGGCGGGGCAGTGGGGAGTCAGTATTCGGCCCCCGCCGGGATTATGACCGATCACTGCCAAGGCCGTATCCAGAATGGCCGGAGCAGAGCGGTAATTTTCTGTTAGGTGAATTTCCTTTACACCAGGATGCTCCTCTTGAAGCCGCTGGAAGCACCGGCAGTCGGCGCCCCGGAAGCCGTAGATGGACTGGTCCGGGTCGCCGATGACGAACAGCTCCCCGCTCCGGCTCTAGGACCGGACCAGCTGGTACTGGATATCGTTGATATCCTGAAACTCGTCCACCAGCACATGGCGGAAGCACCGCAGACCGGTGACATCCCGCTTCAGTCCTTCGGTCAGCAGGTCGTCGAAGTCCAGGGCGCCCAGGTCTCGCAGCCGGGCCTGATAGGCGTCGTACAGCTCCGCGTCCAGACCGGTATCCTCCGGGGACACGCCGTTTTTCACCCGGGAGACAGACTGGAGCAGCGTTTTTCCGCCGCCCTTTCGGCCGGACTCCCGCAGCACCTGCTCCGCGATGGTCAGGGCCTCGCCGGGACTGATGAGCCGCACGTCGCCAAGCAGTTTCAGACAGATGGCGTGGAAGGTGCCGATGGTCATGGCCGCCACCGCCCGCTTGCCGCCCAGACGCTGTTCCAGCCGGGCGCGCATCTCTGCCGCCGCTTGATTGGTGAAAGTGACGGCGGTAATCTCTCCGGGGCGGACGCCCCGTTCCTCCACCAGCCAGGCGATCCGGGCCACCAGGGTGCGGGTCTTGCCGGTGCCGGGGCCCGCCGTCACAGCGGTTACCGGCGCGGTGGAGGTGACGGCCTCCAGCTGCGGGGGATTCAGCGCCTCCGGCTGGGGAGCAGCCGGGGCCGCTTCTGGCGCCAAAACGTGCTGCAGCTCCCGGCGGGGCTTGGATTTGCGCACAGGCAGGTCCAGGCCAAACAGAGAGATCTGCCCGCTGAACCGGGCGATCTCACCGGGGGTCAGCAGGGAGATGACGCCGTACTCCCCGTCAAAGCCCGCCCGGCGCTCCACCTGCCCGGCCCGCAGGCGGCGGATGCCCTCCGCCACGCAGGGGCCGGCCGTGTGGGCGATATCCTCCACAGGCACCTCCCGCAGGATGGAGAACTCCGGCCCCAGGGCATGGAGCATCTGCTCGTACAGCGCCTGGGTATTCTTCCCAGCGGCGGAGACTCCGGTGGAGGCGGCGATCACCTCCGGCAGGGGCGCCAAACTCTCAAAGGGTTTGGCACCCTCGGGACGAAACCCTGCAGGACGGTCCGCCAGGGCCTCCACCCGGTGCTCCACGCCGATGGTCAGTTTCTTCCCGCAAACGGGGCAGACGCCGCCCAGCGCCGCTGTCTCCGCCGGGGTCAGGCAGACGCCGCAGTTCCGGTGGCCATCCAGGTGGTACTTGCCCTCCTCGGGGAAGAACTCCACCGTGCCCTGGAATCCCTCTCCGGTGCGGATGGCCCGGACCAGCTCCGGGTAGGTGAGGCCGGTGTCCAGAAGATCCGCCTCCCGGCCCAGCTTGGAGGGGGAATGGGCGTCGGAGTGGGAGACCAGGGTGAGTCCGTCCAGGGCAGAGACCCGCCAGTTCATGGGCGGATCAGAGGAGAGGCCCGTCTCCACCGCGTGGATGTGGCCGGTCAGATCCCCGAAGCACTCCTCCATGGTATCGAAGCCGGAGAAGGCGCCAAACAGAGCGAAGTGGGGCGTCCAGATGTGAGCGGGGATGAATTCCGCGTCCGGGCAGGTGTCCAGGGTCAGCTCCAGCAGGTCCCGACTGTCCAGCCCCAGAATGGGCCGTCCGTCGGAGTGGATGTTGCCGATGGCCTCCAGCCGGGCGGAGAGCTCGTCCGCCGCCTCCAGAGAGGGCAGCAGGATCAGGTTGTGGACTTTCCGGGTTCTGCCGTGGCGCTTGTAGATGCAGCTGATCTCCCCGGTGATAACGAACCGGGGCGCCTCGCCCGGGGCGACATCCGGCAGGCGCAAATCCTGGCGCAGGGTATAGACGCCCTCTCCGGCGGGCACCAGCTGCTCCCGCAGCTCGGCGCGCCAAGCGGGGTGGGTGAAGTCCCCGGTGCCCACCATTCGGATGCCCTTTCGCCGGGCCCACCAGTCCAGGTGGGGGAGATCTCCGTCCTTACTGGTGGCCCGGGAAAAGCGGGAGTGGATGTGGAGGTCGGCAATGTACATGGAAGTCCTCCTCTGTCGAATCAAGTCGATTCCATTATAATCTCTTCCATCCGACAGCGCAAGGCGGAGAAAAGCAGCCCGGCGTGTTCCGCCGGGCTGCTGAAAAAATCATTTATGGGTTTTGCCTGCCGGAGGGCATGCGCTTCGGGACGCGAGCCAGGCGCGGGAACACTGCCCGGAACAGGGAGGAGGCCAGGATGACCCCAACCGCCAGGGCGGCCGCCATGCCCAGAGTGCCCAGCAGGGCGCTGAGGAATTGCTCTGTGTCGCCCTCCAGACAGTAGCCCATGGCGTAGTAGATGCCGCCGCCGGGCACCAGGGGCAGCAGGGCCACCAGCTGATAGCCGGTGACGGGGCAGCGGCGGATACGTGCCATGACTTCTGAGAACAGACTGATGGCCATGGCGGCGAAAAAGCCTGCCAGGATGGTCTTGCCGGCCAGCAGATACACCAGCCATCCCAGAGCGCCGCCACAGCAGGCAATCAGCTTGCCGGGGCCATGGATATTGAACACCAGAGTGAATCCGATACAGCCGGCGAAAGCACACAGGCAGGGCAGAACATATTGAGACCAGATATCCATAAAAGTAGATCCCCTTTACAGAATATACCCGATGCCCAGGCCCACAGCGGCCCCCAGAGCGATACCCGTGGCGATCAGAATAGCCTCCGCCGTCCGGCTGAGTCCGGAGTAGGTGTCGCCGGCCACGATCTCCCGCATGGCGTTGGTCAGGGCCACGCCGGGCACCAGCAGCATCAGGACGCCGATGGTCACCAGGTCCACATTATTCCCCAGGCCCGCCCGCACCAGCAGAAGAGACAGCAGGGAGGCGATGCCGCTGCATACCAGCGTCCGCAGAAAGCTGTTGCTGCCCAGCCATCTGCCGCCAAAGAGCAGGCAGGTGCCCACCACCAGACCGCAGAAGAAGGCGCTCAAGCTGTCCCAAAACCCGCCGCCGAACAGGGGACAGAAGAAAGCGGGGGCGATACCGTAGCCCAGCAGCACCGTGGCGGGGCGGTGGCGGCGGCAGGAGGCAGGGAGGCGGTCCACCATGGCCCGGGCCTCGTCCAGGGGCGGTACGGTACGGCAGAGCTGGCGGCATAAAGCGTTGCAGCTCTCCAGTAGCTCCAGATCCGTGCCGTGGGCACTGATCCGGCGCATCCGGGTCACCGGACGGCCATCCTCCGCCATCAAACTGACAATCAAACAGCTGGGGATGGCAAACACCTGGGCGTCCTTGCCTTGGTAGGCCTGCAGCAGCCGGTAGACGGACTCCTCCACACGGGAGATTTCCGCGCCGCTCTCTGCCAGCAGGCAGCCCAGCGATGTGGCTAGATTCAACAGCTTGTCCGAATCCATAAAACGCCTCCTCTCGCCTTTTTAAGATATGCGATTTTTGGAAAAAACACAAGGGATATTTTGACGAAACGCGCCGCGCAGGGGAGCCCTTGACAAAAAGGAGCGGTTTCTGTATAATCGAATAGTCCGAAATCGGACAAAATAAGACGGGAGGGATTCGATGGGACAGGAAGTTCTGGATGCTTTCTGGAAATCCAATGACCGAATCTACAATGAGAATACCCTGCTGTACCACCGTCTGGCCCGGGCCTGCGGCCTGCCGGACTGCGCCTTCTGGCTGCTGTACACCCTGCGGTCGGAGGAGGCGCCCCTGACCCAGACCCAGTTGAGCGAGCAGCTGTCCCTACCCAAGCAGACGGTGAATTCCGCCCTGAAAAAGCTGGTGGAGGAGGGAGTCCTCCGCTTGGAGGCGGCGGACGGCAATCTGAAAAACAAGCGGGTCTGTCTGACAGAGGCGGGCGAGGCATTCCTCCGCCGCACTGTGGACCGCGTGTTCGGCGTAGAGAGCGCCGCGGCCGCCCGCCTGACCGAGGAGGAGCGGTCGGCGCTTGTGGCATTGAGCCAGAAGCTGCTGGATGCCTTTCGGGCGGAGACGGAAGCTTTTTTACAGACCGCTGCGATAGGAGACTGATGTATGCAGATCAAACTTTCTGACCATTTCACCTACGGACGGCTGCTGCGTTACACACTGCCGACCATCGTTATGATTATCTTCACCTCTCTGTACAGCGTGGTAGACGGACTGTTCGTATCCAACTTGGTGGGGGACCTGGCCCTGTCGGCGGTGAATATCGCCTTCCCCATCACTATGATCATCGGCGCCTTCGGCTTCATGCTGGGCACCGGCGGCAGCGCCATCGTGGCCCGCACGCTGGGGGAGGGGAAGCCGGAGCTGGCCTCCCGATATTTCACGCTCTTCATCTGGTGCGTGGCGGGGCTGGGCGTGGTGCTCTCCATTGTGACCATCGCCTTCATCGAACCCATCATGCGTTTTGCCGGGGCTAGCGACCTGCTGCTGGAAGACTGCATCGCCTACGGCCGGATCCTGCTGGCCGGCAGTGCCGTGTTCATGCTCCAGAGCGCCTTTCAGAGTTTCTTTTCCGTGGCGGAGAAACCCAAGCTGGGGTTACTGCTCTCCCTGGCTGCCGGAGCCACCAACATCACCTTTGACTACGTGTTCATCGCCCTGCTGGGCATGGGTGTCACCGGTGCCGCATGGGCCACAGTGCTGGGCTACTGCGTGGGCGGTGTCATCCCGGTGGTGTACTTCCTGCTTCCCAGAAGAGAGGGCCTGCGGCTGGTGCGGACGAACTTTTACGGCCGGGAACTGCTTCACGCCTGTATCAACGGCTCCTCGGAGCTGATGAGCAACATCTCCGCCTCCGTGGTGGGCATCCTCTACAACATCCGGCTGATGGACCTTCTGGGAGAGCCGGGCGTGGCGGCCCACTCGGTGATGATGTACGTGGATTTCGTGTTTGTGGCTGCCTTTCTGGGGTTCTCCATGGGCAGCGCCCCCATCGTCAGCTATCACTACGGGGCGGAGAACTATGATGAGCTGAAGAACATCTTCCGCCGCAGTGGCGTCATCATCGCCGCTACCTCCGTGGCGATGGTGGCGGCGTCGGAGCTCTTAAGCCGGCCCCTGTCTGCTGCCTTCGTGGGGTACTCTCCGGACTTGCTGGAGCTGACCACCCACGGCTTCCGGATCTTTGCCCTGTGCTACCTTTTCTGCGGGCTGAATATCTACGCATCCGCCTTCTTCACGGCCCTGTGCAACGGCGCCCTGTCGGCCCTGATCGCCTTCACCCGCACGCTGCTGCTGCGGGGTGGACTGGTGCTGGTGATGCCGGTGTTCTTCGGCGTGGATGGCGTCTGGTGGTCCGTGGCGGCGGCGGAACTGCTGGGGGTGGTGCTCTCGGTGGTGCTGCTGGTGCTGATGCGGCGGCGTTACCATTACGCCTGACGGGGGAAAACGCGGATATGTTACAAGACGGCGGCTCCGCTCAGGTGGTATGCTGGCTGGTGCCGACAGGAGGGAAGAACCATGAGACAAGCGGCGCGGACCGCCCGATATGACCAGGCTCTGGGGCTGGAGGCGTACAGCCTCCGGGCGGTGGACAGGCCCTTTCCCAGCCACTTTCACGACCATTATGTGATCGGCGTGGTGGAGCGGGGGACCCGGACCCTCACCTGCGGCCGCCAACGGCAGGTCATCGGCCCGGGAGACGTGCTGCTGTTCAACCCGGGAGACAGCCATGCCTGCATCCAGGCGGACGGGTCTCTGGACTACCGGGGACTGAATATCCCACGCAGCACCATGCTGGCCCTGGCGGAGGAGATCATGGGCAGCCGGGCAATGCCCGGCTTTTCCGTGGCCGTGGTTCGGGACGGAGAACTGGCAGGCCGCCTCCGGGCCCTGCACCGGGCGGTGCTGGGGGAGGAGCCGGAGCTCCGGAGGGAGGAGGCGCTGCTGCTGGCCTGGGGCCTCCTGCTGCCGGGTTACGCCGGGATGGTGGAAACGGTTTCTGCCTGCCGGGTGGAGGTGGAGCGGACCTGTGCGTTCATCCGGAGCCACTATGCCCGGCATATCACGCTGGAGGAGCTCAGCCTTCAGGCGGGACTGAGCAAATCCGCCCTGGTCCGGGCCTTTGCCAAGGCCAAGGGCGTCACGCCCTACCGCTATCTGATGGCGGTGCGGATCAGCGAGGCACGGCGCCTGCTGGAACGGGGTGTCTCCTCTGCAGAGGCCGCCGTGGAGACAGGCTTTTCCGATCAGAGCCATTTCACCAACTATTTCACTGCCTTCACCGGCCTGACGCCGGGGGCCTGCCGGGAGCTGTTCCGGCAGGAATGGGAGAGAGGATGACACAGCCGTGGAGACGAATCCTGCACGGGGCCACCTGGCGGCCCTGCTGACCATTGTGATCTGGGGACCACCTTCATCTCCACCAAGGTGCTGCTGGTGGATTTCCAGCCGGTGGAGATCTTGTTTATCCGGTTCATGATGGGCTTTCTGGCGCTGCTGGCAGTCTGTCCTCGCCGCCTGCAGGGCGTCACACGGCGGCAGGAGGGATTGTTTGCCCTGGCGGGGCTGTGCGGCGTGTGCCTGTACTACCTGCTGGAGAACATCGCCCTGACGTACACCATGGCCTCCAACGTGGGGGTCATCATCTCCGTGTCTCCCTGCTTCACCGCCCTGCTGACCCATTTTCTGATGCGGGGCGAGGAGCGGCTGCGGCCCACATTTTTCGCAGGCTTTGCGGTGGCCATGGCGGGGATCTGCCTTATCAGCTTCAACGGCTCTGCCCTGGAGCTGGACCTCCGGGGGGATTTGCTGGCGCTGCTGGCTGCCTTCGTGTGGGCCTGTTACGCCCTCTTGTCCCGGAAGATCAGCGCCCTGGGCCATCCCACTGTCCTGACCACGCGGCGAACCTTTTTCTACGGGCTGGCATTCATGCTGCCGGCGCTGATGGTCTCTGGCGTCCGGCTGGAGCTCACGCGACTCACAGCCCCGGTGAACCTGGGGAATCTGCTGTTTCTGGGGCTGGGGGCCTCGGCCCTGTGCTTCGTCACCTGGAACTTCGCGGTGAAGGCACTGGGGGCGGTGAAAACCAGCGTGTACATCTATCTGGTGCCGGTGATCACAGTGGCGGCCTCCGTGCTGATCCTGCGGGAACCCTTCACCTGGATGACCGGAGCCGGTACGGTACTGACCCTGATCGGGCTGCTTCTCTCTGAAGGCAAACTCCATTGGAAAGAGGGAACACACCATGAAACAGGAACTGGACAAATGCGTCCTGGTGATTGATGAGGCCATGCCCCGGGGCCTCGCTGCCAACACAGCGGCCATCCTGGGCATCACATGGGGCCGGCTGCGGCCGGAACTGGTAGGGGAGGACGTGACCGACGCTGCCGGAGCCATCCACCCCGGGATCATCCGCACGCCGGTGCCGGTGCTCTCCGGCAGGCCGGAGACTTTTCAGACCCTGCGGCGGCAGCTGGCCGAGCTGGAATTTGCAGATGTGGCGGCTGTGGACTTTACAGATCTGGCCCAGAGCTGCCGTACCTACGGCGAGTTCATCGAAAAAATGGCCCGCACCGGGCCGGGGGAGCTGCGATACCTGGGCATGGCCCTTTTGGGCCCCCGGCATCAGGTGGACCGGCTGACCGGAAGCCTGCCGCTGCTGCGGTAGGGAAAAAACGCAGGAATGGGGCCGCGCCCGGTTGCGGCCCCATTCTCGTATCATTTCCCGGAGGACTTATGGCCCCTGCTGGATCAACAGATCCACCTCAGCATCACCGCCATTGGTGTACAAATAGCTGCAGGCAAAGCCGTTCACTTCCCAGATGGCATACGACATACTATCGTATTGGTAGTATGCGACGCTGACGCCCGCAATCTCTCTGCTCTCCTCCAGTGTGCCGCCGTAGATTCCGCTGATGTCTCCACTCCCATACTGGATACGAAACTGGGAGCCGTCCGCATAGTCCACCTGTCCCATGGTGGGGTACCCATCTGAGATGAACACGGAGTACGCCTCCACCTCTTTCTCCAGCACAGGGACCTTGAAGTCCAGATATGCTTCCATCTCTGCGGCGGACGCGACTGTGAGGATGGGATTCGGGATTTGAACCTGCTGAGGATCCGGGGCAGCGCGCCCTCTGCCCTGAATCAGCAGTGCCCCGCCGGTGGCCAGCAGGCACAGGCAGGCCGCCGCGGCGCCCCACCGGACCCAAAAGGACTGCCCGTGCTTTCGCCTGTACCGGGCGGCCTCTTCCACATACCTGCCGTCGAGCGCACTCAGAGCATCGGAAAACTTCTTTGCATTCATAAAAACGCCTCTCTTTCTGCCAGATATTGTTTCAGCTTCCTTCGGATCCGGGCCAGCCGGACGGAGATATTTTTTTCGCTCAGCCCGACAAGCCCGGCGATGTCCCGGCAGCTGTCAGAAAACCAGTAGCGCCGCATGAAGATTACGCGGTTCTCTGCGGACAGCGTATCCAAAAAGCACGCAATGACGCGGGCGAGCTCCCTTGCCTCCACCTCTTCCTCGGCGCTCTTTCGGTCTGGAAGACACTCCTCGACTTCCTGCAAAGCAAGGGTGTAAGGACTGTTTCGCTTGGCAGCGCCCTTTTTCCAATAGCACTTCAGGGAAATGTTGCGGACGATCCGCGCCATATAGGGCAGCAGAGAGTCCGGTTTTGCCGGGGGAATGGCATTCCATGCCCCCAGGTACGCATCATTGACGCACTCATCTGCGTCCTGCCTGTCATTCACGATGTGATAGGAGAGACTGTGGAATAGTTTTCCATATTTCGCGTCCAATGCCTCGATAGCCTGTTCGGAACGTGCAAAGAACAGTGTGATGATCTGTTCCTCATCCATGGTTGCTCCACCTCCTTTCCGGTTTCACTTTGTACACTACGTTTTTTTCGGCAAATCCTACAACAGATTCCAGTATTTTTTCAATATACGATCATGCGGCCATACGGCCGGAAGAGAAGCGGAGAAGGCCGCAGTTCCAGCTGCGTCTGCGGAAAAGACAACATTGCATCCCAGGTGACAAACCGGGGGAAGTGTGGTAAGATATTCCGGTATGAAAATTTCTGTTCCCCAAGGAGTCCTTTATGGAAAACTATTTTGAACCGAATCTCACCGACGACCAGCTGCGCGCTATCAGTTCCATCGGCCTGGCCCACATGGGGGACGCCGTGTTCGAGGTGCTGGTGCGCACCTGGCTCTGTGCCCATGGCAAGGCCACGGGAAGGGGGCTGCACCAGGCCACCATTGCCCTGGTGCGGGCGGAGAGCCAGGCGGAGAAGGCGGAGCGGATCCTGCCCCTTTTGACGGAAGAGGAAGCCGCTGTGTTCCGCCGCGGGCGGAACGCTCACGTGAAGTCGGTGCCTGGCCATGCCACCCGGGCCCAGTACGGCGAGGCCACGGCCCTGGAGGCCCTGTTGGGCTGGCTGTATCTGAAGGGCCGGCGGGACCGGATCAATGCGCTTTTCCGCGCGATGATGGAGGAGTAAGACCATGCCATTGGATGGAATCTGTATGCAGGCGGTGGCGGAGGAGCTGCGGTCGGAACTGCTGGGCCTGCGGATCGATAAGGTTCAGCAGCCCGCCCGGGACCAGGTGATCCTGCTGCTGCGGGGGAATAAGCGGCTGCTGCTGAACGCCGGGGCCAACACTCCCCGCATCCAGCTGACGGCCCTGACAAGGGACAACCCGGCGGAGCCCCCCATGTTCTGTATGCTGCTGCGCAAGCATCTGGTTGGGGGACGGGTGGCTGCGGTCACCCAGCCGCCCCTGGAGCGGCTGGTACGGCTGGAGCTGGACGTTACTGACGACTTCGGTCAGCCGGGGCGGCGGACCCTGGTGCTGGAGGCCATGGGCCGCCGGTCCAACCTGATCCTGCTGGATGGGGAGGGCCGGATCATCGACTGCCTCCGTCGGGTGGACGCGGACATGTCTGCTGCCCGGCAGGTGCTGCCGGGGCTGTATTATGAGCCGCCTGCCTCCGTAGGCCGCCTGCCGGTGACGGAGGAGACGGAGAACGGCTTCCGGGAGAAGATCTCCGCCGCAAACCCGGAGCGGAGTGTGGACGCCTTTCTGCTGGACCACTACTTCGGCATCTCCCCCTGATCGCCCGGGAACTGGCCTTCCGCTCCGTAGGGGAGACGGATGCCCATCTCTTTGACCTGGGAGCGGTGGGAGAGGACCGCCTCTGGAAGGAATTGTCCGGGCTCATCAGAGATATACAGGAAAATCACTTTACACCAATCTGCCTGAAAAAAGATGGGAAGATGGCAGATTTCACCTACTGCCCCATCGCCCAGTACGGCCCTGTTATGGAGACCGTCCGGTATGACACTTTTTCCACCCTGATGGATGACTTCTACGCCCTGCGGGAGCAGCAGGAGCGGGTGCGTCAGCGGGGGGCGGACCTGCTGCGGACTGCCACCACGGCACGGGACCGCATCCGGCGGAAACTGGCCATGCAGGAGAAGGACTACGCCGCCACACAGAACCGGGACCAGCTGCGGATCTACGGTGACCTGATCACCGCCAACCTCTACCGCATGGAGCGGGGGGCGGCCAGATTGGAGACAGAGAATTTCTATGACCCGGAGTGCCGCCCTGTCGCCATTCCCCTGGACCCGCTGCTGACGCCCCAGCAAAACGCCGCCAAATACTACAAGCGCTACACCAAGGCCAAGACGGCGGAGAAGTATCTGGCGGAGCAGATGGCCCTTGCCCGCCGGGACCTGGACTATCTGGAGAGTGTGCTGGAGGAGTTGAGCCGGGCAGAGACGGAACAGGACTTTTTGGACATCCGCGGCGAGCTGCGGGACGCGGGCTTCCTCCGCCGACAGGGAAAAAAGGAACAGAACCGGCCTGCAAAGCCTCTGGAGTTCCGCACCACCTCCGGCTTCCGGGTGCTGGTGGGGCGGAACAACCGCCAGAACGACAAGCTGACCCGCAGCGCGGACCACCGGGACATCTGGCTCCATACCCAGAAGATCCACGGTTCCCACGTGATCCTCTGCACAGGCGGCCGTGAGGTGGACGATGACACCATCGTGGAGGCGGCCAAGCTGGCGGCCTGGTTCTCCCAGGCCCGGGAGGGTGCCAACGTCCCCGTGGACTACACACCGGTGAAGAACGTGAAGAAGCCCGCCGGTGCCCGGCCCGGCATGGTGATCTACTCCACCTGCCGCACCGTGAACGTGGCGCCGGAGGAGGGGCTTGTGAAGAAACTTCAATTGTCATAAAAAAGTTGTTAAAAAGAAGCTGCTTGTTGGTCAAGCAGCTTCTTTTTCTTTCAAAATATCCAAAAACAGGAATCTTTTTTGTGCAGAATGGCTCTTGCAAAACGGGAGCAAAGGTTTACAATAAAGCTCTCCTGAAAACGGGAGGCAATCAGTATTCAGACCTCAGAAAGCGAGTGAGAGGCAATGACGTATCATTATCTCATGGACCTGGCGCTGATCCTGTTGAGCACCAAGGTGCTGGGCATCCTGACGAAACGCATCCAGATGCCACAGGTGGTGGGCGCACTGGTGGCCGGACTGATTCTGGGCCCGGCTATGCTGAACGTACTATCAGAAACGGAGTTCCTCACCCAGCTCAGCGAGTTGGGCGTGATCGTACTGATGTTCTCCGCCGGCATGGGCACCGATATCCAGGAGCTGAAGCACAGTGGCAAGGCAGGCTTCCTGGTGGCCCTGCTGGGCGTGATCGTTCCACTGGTCCTGGGTACGGGGCTGGCGATGTTCGCTGACCGGACCGGCATGATTGAGACCAGCGGATTTTTGGAGGATGTGTTCATCGGCACCATCCTTACTGCAACTTCCGTCAGCATCACAGTGGAGACACTGAAGGAGATCGGCAAGCTGGATACCAAGGTGGGCAACACCATTCTGGCGGCGGCTCTGATCGACGACGTGCTGGGCCTGATTGCCCTGACCATCGTCAGCAGCCTGTCCGGCGGACAGGACAGCATCGCCCTGGTGCTGCTGAAGATCGTGCTGTTCTTCGTGTTCTCCGCTGTGGTCTCCTTCCTCGCCCACAAGTTCTTCTGCTGGCTGATGGCCCTGTGGCCCGGCCGGGAGCGGCGCCGCTATCCGGTGCTGGCCTTTGTGCTGTGCCTTCTGATGGCTTACTGCGCGGAGGAGTTCTTCGGCGTGGCGGACATCACCGGCGCCTATGTGGCGGGCCTGGTGATCTCCTGCACCCCCAAGTCCTCCTATATCCAATCCAAGTTCGAGCCGTTGAGCTTCCTGCTGCTGACGCCGGTGTTCTTCGCCAGCGTGGGCATCAAGGCAAAGGTGGACGGCATGACCGGCAGCCTGGTGCTGTTCTCCATTCTCCTGCTGCTGATTTCTGTGGCCACCAAGATCGTCGGCTGCGGCCTGGGCGCAAAGCTCTGTCATTTCACTGGCAAGGAGAGCCTGCAGGTGGGCGTGGGCATGGTCTGCCGCGGCGAGGTGGCGCTGATCGTAGCCAACCGGGGTCTGGAGCTGGGAGTGCTGTCCGGGACCCTGATGGCACCGGTCATCATCACCGTGGTGGGCGGCACGATCCTCACACCCATCCTGCTGAAGCTGGTATTCCGGCACGACGGACAGCCGGCCAGCGCGGCGGACAGCAATCTGGCAGACCACTATGAGAAGATGGAGCAGCTGGATATCGTCTCCGCAGAGCTTCTGGCCAGGGACCAGAAATACCTGAAAGAAGGGGAGCACGGCGGAGACAAGGACCGCGGCTGATCTGCTCCGGTGACTGAGAACCGCAAATACGGGGAGCCGGCCTTTTGGTCGGCTCCCCGTATTTTGAAAAGCGCGCTGTATCCGCCGTCAGGCGGTGTGGCGGGCGTGGCCCGTCTCCTCGTCGGAGGAGCGGAACAACAGCGTGATGCACCACAGGCCCGCCAGGCCCACCAGGGCGTAGATGATGCGGGAGAGAATGGCCATCTGGCCGCCGCAGAGGAAAGCCACCGTATCAAAGCCGAACAGGCCGATCCCGCCCCAGTTCAGGGCGCCGATGATAGCCAGTGCCAATGCGATCTTATCAATCACCATGCGAAAAACCTCCTTTATGCCTTCCAGCAGGGATTTGGCGTTAGTGTATCCAACGGGGCGGGAACTATGCGGATGGGGAAAATTTCCAGCCTGGACAAAATTTGCAAATCGCATTGCAAAGGAAAGATAGGGATTGTATAATCGAAACAGCGGGATCCGATCTCGCCCGCGGCGAAGCCGCGCAGACCGATTGATAAGGGGAGACAGTATGAATATTGTATGCTTGGATATGGAGGGCGTCCTGGTGCCGGAGATCTGGATCGCATTTTCAGAGGCCAGCGGCATTCCGGAGCTGCGGCGCACCACCCGGGATGAGCCGGATTACGACAAGCTGATGACCTGGCGGCTGGGCATCTTGAAGGAGCACGGCCTGGGGCTCAAGGAGATCCAGGACACCATCGCCAAGATTGATCCGCTGCCCGGCGCCAAGGCGTTTTTGGACGAGCTGCGGGCCACCACCCAGGTGATTATTCTGAGCGATACCTTTGAGGAATTCGCCAAGCCTCTGATGGAAAAGCTGGGCTGGCCCACCATCTTCTGCAACTCCCTGGAGGTGGCGGAGAACGGCGAGATCACCGGCTACAAGATGCGCTGTGAGAAGTCCAAGCTCACCACGGTGAAGGCCCTGCAGTCCATCGGCTATGACACCATCGCCAGCGGCGACAGCTTCAACGATTTGGGGATGATCCAGGCCAGCAAGGCAGGCTTCCTCTTCAAGAGCACGGAGCAGATCAAAGCCGACCACCCGGAGATTCCGGCCTTTGAGGAGTTTGACGACCTGCTGGCGGCCATCAAGGCGGCGCTGTAAGAGTTTTCCGGAAAGAAAGGGGACGCGACATGAACGAGAAATTCCAGAAGCTGGGCTTTTACCCGGCGGATATCCTGCTGCCCAAGGATGCGGACATGACCAAGTGGGCCGTGGTGGCCTGCGACCAGTTCACCTCCCAGCCGGAGTATTGGCAGGCGGTGGAGGAGACTGTGGGGGACGCGCCTTCCACCCTCCGGCTGATCCTGCCGGAGGCCAAGCTGAACGACCCGGATGTGGACGCCCATATCGCGGACATCAACGGCGCTATGAACCGCTATCTGGCGGAGGGCGTCTTTCAGACCCTGCCGGGGTCCCTGTTCTATATTGAGCGCACGCAGTCCGACGGCAAGGTGCGCCACGGCCTCATCGGCATGGTGGATTTGGACCAGTATGACTTCACCCCCGGCTCCGGCGCCCTGATCCGGGCCACGGAGGGGACGGTGCTCTCCCGCATCCCACCCCGGGTACGGGTACGGCAGGACGCCCCCGTTGAGCTGCCCCACGTGATGCTGCTGATCGACGACCCGGACCGCACGGTTATTGAGCCCCTGACCGCCGCCAGCGGGGAGATGGAGCAGCTGTATGACTTTGACCTGCAGCAGGGCGGCGGGCACCTGAAGGGCTGGAAGCTGACGGACGCCCAGATGGACGCCGTGGCGGACGCCCTGGCGGCTATGTGCACGCCGGAGGCCATGGAGAAAAAGTACGGCCTGAAGGACGCGGCACCTCTGCTGTTCGCGGTGGGCGACGGCAACCACTCTCTGGCAACAGCCAAGCAGTGCTATGAGAACCTGAAGAAGGTCACGCCGGAGGACCAGTGGGCCGATTTGCCCGCCCGCTATGCTCTGGTGGAAGTGGTGAATAATCACGACGACGCCCTCCAGTTCGAGCCGATCCACCGTGTCCTCTTCGGCGTGGAGCCCGAACAGGTGCTGGAGGCGATGAAGGCCGCCTATCCCGGCGCCCACGAAGGGGAGGGCGAGGGCCACACCATCGCCTACACCTATGCAGGGCATACCGGTACCATCACGGTGCCCAATCCCAGGATGCAGCTGGCGGTGGGCACGCTCCAGACCTTCCTGGACGCCTATCTCAAGGAGCACGGCGGCGAAGTGGACTACATCCATGGCGACGAAGTGACGGACGAGTTGGGCAGCAAGTCTGGCAACATCGGCTTCAAGCTCCCGGCTATGGGCAAGGAACAGCTGTTCAAGACCGTCATGGCCGACGGCGTCCTGCCCCGCAAGACCTTCTCCATGGGCCACGCCCAGGATAAGCGGTACTATGTGGAGGCCCGGAAGATCAAGTAAGAAGTCATTTCCACAGATACAGACAGCGCCGCAGGCTTTTGCCTGCGGCGCTGTTTCTTCTGAAACCTGGCAAAAGCCGCGGGACCGCCGCGGCTTTTGGGGAGAGCGTCTTTTTAAAACAGGCCCCTCCGCCTCCGGAACTTCTGGGTAGCTTCATACGCGAAACAGAGCAGGGCGAGGGACAGGATTGTGATGGCCGGCAGGAGCAGGGCTGCGTACAGCAATGAGCTTCTGCTCAAAAACAGGATGTCCAGCATACGATGCTCTTTTCTGGTGCTGTTGGGGGGGATTGCCCAAACAATTCATTCCACCCCCTCTGTGCTGCGTATAAATGCACCGCATTCTGTTAAAAAAGAAAGAAGATTTGTGAAATTTTACATGACGCCGGGCATTCGTTCAAAAGGCAGAATCCCGGTCGATCACGTTCCAGTGAGAGGCGGAGACTGTCTGCCCATCCTTGCACTCCAGCTGCACTTCCAAATGAGAATAAAGGCTGGTGGGGAGCTCCCAGCGGAACAGGGCGAAGGTCCGGCCGTTCCGGATCCGCCGGACGCCGATCTGCTGCCGCTCCTCGGCCACTCCGGTGCCGGTGGGATACAGAAACAAAACTACCTGATCCACCGTGTGCTCCCGGCCGTCCTGAAAGGTGACCGCCACGTTCACGGTGCTGTCTGGCGGAAACAGATACCAGCCGAAGTCGCTTTTGGCGATCTCCTGCCCGGCCGCATCATAGAAATAGACGCCTGTAATCTGCGGATCCTCCGGCGGCGGCCAGCCGTCCTGATGCGCGCTGTAAAGGATCCAGCCCAGCGCCGCCAGCAGCGCCAGGCAGAGGAGCCCTGCCGCCAGCGTCAGCCGCTTCCACCGCCGCAGAGGGACGGGCGGCGCTGTTTCTCTTTCCACTTGAAGGTCTGTCCCCAAAATCTCCGAGAGCGCCCGCCGATTTTCCGGAGAGGGAACAGAGGTTCCCATCTCCCACTTGGATACCGCCTGCCGGCTCACGCCCAGCCGCTCCGCCAGAGCCTCCTGGCTCATGCCCAAGCGATCCCGGCCTTCCCGAATCGCCTTGCTCATGTCCATGACGCACCGCCTCCCGCTCCGCTGCTCTCAGCATAGCAGGTTTTTCCGGTTGCGTCCACCAACTTTCCGCAACCGTCCGGTTGCGGGCGATTCATTGTTTCTACTTGGGGAGGGATGTGCTATACTGGACCCAGACAGCGGGCGGAGGCCCGCGGGAGGTGGTGCGATGAAGACTTTGACGCTGGAGGCCCCGGCCAAGATCAACCTGACTCTGGATATTCTGGGGCGGCGTACAGACGGCTATCACGACATGCGGATGGTGATGCAGGCCGTGTCCCTGGGGGACACCGTGACGGTGGCAGAGGCGGCGGGCGGCTTTTCCTTGCTGACAGAGGGCATCTCCCTTCCGGCGGGGAAGGTCACTTTGGAGCAGCGGGCGGCGGATGCCTTTTTCCACAGGCTGGGCCGCCCGGTGCCGGGGCTGGAGGTACGCCTTGCCAAGCGGGTCCCGGCTTATGCGGGGCTTGGGGGCGGCAGTGCGGATGTGGCGGCGGTGCTGCGGTGCCTGCGGACCCTGTACGCCCCGGATCTGCCGCGGCAGGCGCTGGAGGAGATCGGGCTGGCAGTGGGCAGCGATGTGCCCTTCTGCGTCCGGGGCGGCACATGTCTTGCAGAGGGACGGGGTGAGCTCCTGACGGACCTGCCGCCTCTGCCGGACTGTGCCATCGTACTGTGCAAGCCGGACTTCGGCCTGCCCACACCGGAGCTGTTTGCCCGGCTGGACGGGGCGGACCTGGGCCCCCGGCCGGATACGGCGGCCATGGCAGCGGCGTTGGCCCGGGGCGATCTGGCCGCCGCGGCCGCCTGCCTTGGAAATGTTTTTGAGCGGGTGCTGACGGAGGAGGAAGGGGAGGAGATCCGCTCCATCAAGGAAGCCCTGCTGCGGCACAGTGCTCTGGGCGCGGCCATGAGCGGTTCCGGCCCCACGGTGTTCGGCCTGTTTGATGACCGGCAGAAGGCGGTCCGGGCAAAGGAGGCGCTGGAGGGACGTTACCGGCAGACGTATCTGGCCGCGCCGGTAAAAATATTGGAAAAGATGGAATAAAATCCGGAATTTCCGTCCATGATGGGGGAAACGGGCCCCATGGGGCTACATAGCAAAGGACGGAAAACGGATATGAAAACAGCTGCAAAGCGTGAGCGAAAGACTCTGCGGATCGTGGAACTGGCCCTGCTGCTGGGTGCGGCGGCGTTTCTGATGACCGGCGTCTGGGCGCTGAACACCCAGCGGGACCTGGCGGACAAGGTGGTGCGGCTCCATGTGCTGGCCAACTCTGATACGGAGGAGGACCAGGCACTGAAGCTCCTGGTCCGGGATGCGGTGCTGGAGCGAGCCACGGAGATTCTGGAGCAGTCGGCGGACCGGGCGGAGGCAGAGATTCGCCTGCGGGAGAGCCTGCCGGAACTGGAGGCCATCGCCGAGGAGACGGTACGGGCCAACGGCTATGACTACGCCGTGACGGCGGAGCTGGAGGACACGGCCTTTCCCACCAAGGAATATGACGGCTTCTCTCTTCCAGCCGGGGAGTATCTGGCCCTGCGGATTCTGATTGGGGAGGGCGTCGGACAGAACTGGTGGTGTGTGGTGTTTCCGCCCCTGTGCACCGCTGCCTCCGCGGACGTGCCGGAGACGGCCCTGGCCGCTGGCCTGACGGAAGACCAGGTCAGCCTGATGACGGAGGAGGATGGCGGCTACCAGCTGAAATTCAAGGCCGTGGAGCTGTGGGAGCGCCTGAAGGCGGCGCTGGAGTGAGCGGGAGCCGCCCTTGACACGGCCCGCTGGGAACGGTATCATAAGGGCCGGGACCGGACTTTCCTGCGGCCCCACGGCGGGGAGCGGCGGATGGCCGGATGCTCCGCACTTTCCAGCGGGGAGGAGACGGCGGCATGAGAGAGGCGGAACTGAATCGGCAGCGGGTGGTGTTCACACCGCAGGAGGCGGCGCGCCTGCCTCAGGACCGGCCCTATGCGGCGTACATCTGCCACTATGACTGGGCGGAGGGAGAGCACGCCACACTGATGCACTGCCACGAGCGCCTGGCGGAGGTGCTGCTGATCCTGAAGGGCAGCGGCCGGTACACCGTCGATCTCCGCCGGTACGAGGTGGCAGCCGGAGATGTGGTGCTGTGCAGCGGCGGCGCCCTCCACGACGAATTCCCCCAGGCAGACCAGCCGTATCAGACCCTGTGCGTGGCCATCGGGAACTTGGCGCTGGCGGACCTGCCGCCATACAGCCTGCTTTCCCCGGACCGCTGCCCCCTGTTTCACCAGCCGGAGCAGTTTGCGGACCTGAAGGAGCTCTTCTGCCTGATGGACCGGTATGCAGCGGAGCGGGAGCCGGGCTTCCAGGAGCTGTGCCAGCACCTGATGCTGGCGTCGCTGGAGCTGGTCCGGCGGATGGCGGCGGGGCGGAAGGAGGATCTCGTCACCCGGGAGGACTCCACCTTCGGCCGTGTGGCCAGATACATCGACCGCCATTATGCGGAGGACCTCTCCATCGAGCAGCTGGCCCGCCAGTTTTATCTGAGTCCCTATCATCTGTCCCATATCTTCCGGCAGAAGACGGGATACAGCCTCAAGCAGTATGTCCTGCGCCGCCGGATCGGGGAGGCTCAGATGCGGCTGGTGAACGCGCAGGACAGCGTCCAGACCATCTCCGAGGCGGTGGGATTCGCGGACGCCAGCTACTTCTCACGCATCTTTTCAAAATACGTCGGCCTCACGCCCACGGAGTACCGGAAATTCCGGATCGGGCCGTGAGACCGCAGAAAAGTCCGGAAAAAAGACCTGCGGAGGGAACCGTGCCGTTCCCCCCGCAGGTTTGTCTATTTCATTCCGTCAGGTATATTTGTATACTTTGTCCAGCATCCTAAGCAGAAGACGGATGAATAGGGAGGAGATCCAGATGAAACGGACATGGAGGAAGAAGATCGGCGCAGTTGTGGCCCTGCTGGCCGCCGTGGCAGTGCTGGGTACCGGCTGCGGCGCGGACGCCGCCGGGGCTGTGGAGTCCCGGACCAGGGAGACGAGGGCTCTGGGCCTGCTGCTGTCTAGGGAGGATACGTTTTTGTTGGAGCTGAAGGCGGACATCGAAGCGGAGGCCGCCGCCCAGGGCTACGCGGTGCGGTATTACAACGCGGGCAACGACCCGGAGACCCAGCTGCGCCAGGTCCACGAGGCCCTGGCAGAAGGCGTGGAGACCCTGCTGGTGAACCTTGCAGACGGGGAGGACTCCGAAAAGGTGGCAGACATCGTGGGCGACGCAGGGGTCGTGCTGCTGAACCGGGCGCCGGGGACGGCGATCCTGAACGAGCGGATGGTGTTTGTGGGCATGGACGAGGCCGGGAGCGGCGCCCTCCAGGGGCACGCCCTGGCGGAGTATTTCTGGGAGACGGACCACGGGACGGATATCCGCTATCTGCTGTTCCAGGGGATGCCCGGCCAGGAGAATACAGATGCCCGCTCCGGCACCGCCGTGCAGAGCCTGCTGGACGACGGCTTCTGCCCCATCGCCGCGGCAGATTACCAGGTCTGCGGCTTCAGCCGGGAGCGGGCCCGCCAAGCCATGGCGGCCCTGCTGGAGCAGGGCGTGGACTTTGACTGCGTCATCTGCGACAACGATGAAATGGCCCTGGGAGTCATCGAGGCGCTGGAGGCCGCCGGCTGGGATCCGGGCGCGGCGCCCATCGTCAGCGTGGACCACACGGCGGAGGGGGCCGCCGCCCTGGAGAGCGGCAAGCTCTATATGACGGTGGACCAGAATCCGGAGGACCAGGCCCGGGCGGCGGTGGCGGCAGCCGTCAATCTGGCCCGGGGTCGGGCCTATGACGACGGGCTCCGGGAGCTGCTGGGGAACGACTGCACGGACCCGGAGCAGCCCTTTGTACTCCGGGTTCCTGTGGAGGCGGTGACCGCTTGACGTACTGCCTTGCTTTGCCGGAGTGCAGAAAAGCCTGTGTTCAGAAGGAACACAGGCTTTTTCAGCCCAGAAGGTACTGCGGGACGGGCGCCCCGGCATGGGATCAGACAGGGAACGGATGCGGAACGCGGGCTGCACAGCATGGATTCCGCACTTGAACGGGCATATCCCGAATCGGCATGCGCGATGAAAGGCGGGTGCGCAAAACCAGCTGCAAACTCCCACTCTGCTCCGCGTGCGGATACCATCCGAAAAAATTTCAGATTTTTTCACGCTTGCTCTTGACTTTGAGTGTACTCCAGGTGCTATCCTATAAACGTGTCGGATGACCGATGCGCAATACCACGGCTGCCGGGGGGCTGAAGAGATGCATGAGGAATTTCAAACGGTCCTGCGGGAGCACCTGGCCCGCTATCCGCTGATGGAGCCCCAGGACTGCGCCAAGCTGGCCTATCAGAGTACGTTCGGTCCAGCCCATGCAGCGGGGGAACGGGGAGATGTCCTCCGGCAGCTGCTGGGGGAGTGCAGCGCCCTTCCCGCAGACCGGGAGGCCCGGCCGCCGGAGCGGATCGGGAACGGTTTGTGCCGCGTTCATTTGGCGGGGACGGGGGATTGGACGCTGGCTGCGCCGCTCCTGGCGGATCTGCTGCTTCTGACGGCGGCGGAGCACCACGGGACGGCGGCGGACCTGGAGGAATGCCTGACCGCGGCGGAGGCGCTGCCCCTGCCCGGTATGGCGGACTGGCTGGCGGTGTACCGCCGTCAGGGCTGTCCGCCCGTCCACCACTCGCCGGCCTACCGGGAGGCGTATGACCCCCACTACCGGGTCCTGCGGACAGCATACGGCGGGTACTTCCCGGCACTGCTGGCGGCGGCCCGGCTGGCGCGGAGCGGCAGACCAGCCGTCGTGGCCATTGACGGCCGCTGCGGCAGCGGCAAGAGCGGCCTGGGAGACCTGATGGGGCGGCTCCTTCCCTGCAACGTGGTCCACATGGACGACTATTATCTCCCACCGGACCGCCGGGCAGAGAACTGGGAGCAGATCCCGGCTGGAAATATGGACCTGGCCCGCTTCCTGCAGGAGGTACTGGTGCCGGCAGGGGCCGGAGCGCAGATCCGCTGCCGCCCGTATGACTGCCGGAGCGGCACGCTGAGGGAGGGGACAACGCTTCCGGCCCGGCCCCTCACTGTGGTGGAGGGAAGCTACTCCCAGCACCCGCTGCTGTCGGCCCGCTATGATCTGCGGATGTTTCTCACCTGTGCGCCGGAGGAGCAGCGCCGCCGCCTGGAGCGGCGGGAGGGCGCCCACTTCGCCGCCTATGAGAGCCGGTGGATGCCCCTGGAGGAGCGGTATATCCGCCAATGCGGCCCGGAGAAGGGCTGCCAGCTGGTGATCGACACCACCGAATTTTTCCCCTGACGAGGGGCAAGTCCCTGAAAAACGCCCGGCCAGAAGGCCGGTATTCACAGCCCTGCAGACTCCGTAAAAAAAGCCAGAAGGCTGGTGCGGCGCCAGAAGGCGGCGCGAAAAGACTTTTTGAGAAGGAGTTTAACCCCATGAAACACAGCAATTTCAAAACAAATGTCCATAACCTGGTCCTGGCGGCCATGTTCCTGGCCCTGGCGCTGGTACTGCCCTTCCTCACCGGACAGATCCCCCAGATCGGCGGGATGCTGCTGCCCATGCACCTGCCCGTGTTCCTCTGCGGCCTGATCTGCGGCTGGCGGTATGGCGCGGTGGTGGGATTCGTGGCCCCGCTGATGCGGATGGCGCTCTTCGGAATGCCGCCGCTGGTGGCCGCTGTGGCCATGGCCTTTGAGCTGGCGGCTTACGGTGGCATCGCGGGCTTTTTGTACAATCGGTCCCGCTGGCAGTGTGTGGTGGCCCTGTACCGTGCTCTGCTGGCTGCTATGGTGGGCGGCCGGATCGTCTGGGCTGCGGTGCGGGTGGTGATGACCGGCGTGGCCAGCGTGCCTTTCACCTGGCAGATCTTCCTGACCGAGGCGCTGGTGAACGCCATTCCCGGCATCATCCTCCAGCTGGTGTTCATTCCCGTCCTGATGGTGGCTCTGGACCGCACCGGCATGGTCCGCTTCCGCCGGGAGCAGGCCGGTACCCAGGCCGCCGGAAACTGACTGATCGGCGGCTTCTTTCGCAGGCAGAGCAGGCCCCCGGCGGACCGGACACGTTCCGGTCCGCCGGGGGCTTTCACATGCCTTGCCGCCCGCCGGCTCACCGGAGCCCTCCAAGCTGGGGAGCCGGCTCTGCGCTGCCGGGAATGTCTGGCGCGGCGCCCGGATCGTTCCAGCATATTTTGCCGGATGCACTGCGGCCCAATAGATGCGGCTGATGTGCCAGGCATTTCCAGTCATCTGGAAAATCCGGAAAGCCCTTGCGTGGCTCTGCCCCGCTGTGTTAGGATGTGAACCGTGCTTTTGAGGCCGGATTTTCCGCTGCCTGCTTGGCTTTTTGACAGAATCCGCAATGATTTGGCAGAATTTCTACATCTGGGAAGGCCCCTTTTCGGACCGGACGGAGAGTGCCCGCTTCAAAGCGCCGATACCTACAAACCAATCGGGAGGAATCTACACACATGAAGCGAGAACTTGTTACCGGACTGCTGACTCTGAGCCTGCTGGCCTCCATGCTGCCGGCCAATGCCCAGGCGGCGGAGGGGATGTTTGGTGCGTCTGCCGCCGGGCAGGTCCAGACCATGACGGAGGGGGCCGGGGAGGACGGCGTCCAAACGGAAAACACCGCGGATATCGACGGCACCCAGTATGCCACCCTGGCGGAGGCGGTGGCCCAGGCGGAAGAGGGCGCCACCATCCGGCTGCTCCGAGACGTGGAGCTGGACGCCTCCGGCCTGGTCAACGGCCAGGGAGCGCTGACGCTGTCCAAGGACTTGACTCTGGACGGCAGCGGCCATACCATCCGGGCGAAGGCGGGCACATTTTCTGTCTCCGGCGACAATGGCACCGGCCCCAGCCTCCTCAATCTTCAGGATGGCGCCGAGGTGACGCTGCGGGATGTGACCCTTGACGGCGGCAGTGCCGCCAAGCACGGCCTGAACATCTACCACGCCGGAATGGTGACCCTGGAGAACGTGGAGATCTCCAACTGCCGCTGGTACGCCCTGGTGGTCAATGGCACGGAGCTGTCCGTGGACGGCCTGACCACCTCCGGAAACCAGTGGGGCGTCAACATCGACCGGGGCAGCCGCGTCACCTTTGCGAACGCTGCTATTGCCGAGGGGGATTCCATTGTCTTTGAGGGGCAGGATGCCTCCGGCAGCCTGACCGTGGAGAGCGGCAGCTATCAGAATATCAAGACGCAGGGCGGCTCCACTGGCGGAACCATCGTCATCAACGGCGGCACCGTGGGCAGCGTAGTCAACGACACCGCGGCGGAGATCACCATCTCCGGCGGCACTGTGACCGGTCAGGTGGCCAACAGCGGCTCCGGCAGCATTTCTGTCACCGGCGGCAGCTTTGCCACTGCAGAGCTGGAGGATTTCATTGACCCGGACCGGACGATCATCCTGACCCTGGAGCTCGGCGAGGGCGCCGCCGGCGCGGCCGCCATGGCAGCCACCAGCGGCGCAGCCGTGGGGACGCTTCCCACGCCGGAGCGGAGCGGCTACGCCTTCGCGGGCTGGTACACCGCCGCCGACGGCGGCACTGCAGTTACTGCCGATACCGTCTTCGACGCAAACACAACCCTGTACGCCCGGTGGACTGAGAAGTCCGAGGACGGCGAGCATCTCATTACTGTGGACCAGGTCACCGGCGGCTCCCTGGAGGTGAGTGCCGGTCGGGCCGACGAGGGTGAGACGGTGACCATCACCGCGGCGCCGGATGACGGATACGAGCTGAAGAAGCTGACTGTCACCGACAGCCAGGACGGCGCAGTCCCGGTCCAGAACGCGGGGGAGGGGCGCTATACCTTCGTCATGCCCGGCGGCGGGGTGACCGTGTCCGCGTCCTTCGTCCGTTCCGGGGAGCAGACGGAACTGCCCTTCACGGATGTGGACAGCGGCGCGTACTATTACGATGCGGTCCGGTGGGCTGTGGAGCAGGGGATCGCCTCCGGTGTCACCGGAACGGCCTTCGCCCCGGGCCGCGGATGCACACGGGCCCAGCTTGTGACCTTCCTGTGGCGGGCAAACGGCTCTCCTGAGCCGTCCGAAAAGGAGAATCCCTTCACGGATGTGAGCCCCGACAGCTACTACTATAAGGCAGTTCTGTGGGCTGTGGAGCAGGGCATCACCTCCGGCGTCACCAAGACTGCCTTTGCCCCGGACCGGGTCTGCACCCGCGCTCAGGCGGCGGTGCTGCTGTGGCGGGCCGAGGGCTCTCCCGCAGCATCCGGGACGCATGACTTCCGGGACGTGGCGGAAGGTGCGTACTATGCGGACGCGGTGGCCTGGGCCGTGGAGAGCGGTGTGACCCAGGGCACCACTTCCACTACCTTTGAGCCCGGCACGACCTGCACCCGGGCGCAGATCATGACCTTCCTCCACCGCGCCATGGCGTGACAGAGAGGGCCCCAGGACAGATGCAGGCAGGTCCGGCTGAATCGCCCGGCCAGGACGCAGCCCATGTCAAACGGCGGGCCGCGCGGAGATTCTCCGTGCGGCCCGCCGCTCTGCCTTTCAAGGAACTTAAAAAAATAAGGAGAATCCGCAGCATCTCTGGAATTTTTCCGTCTGTTGGGATAGAATGGAATCACCATTCCGGAAACTGCCGACAATGGAGGGACGAATGATGAAGAAGCTGTTTTCTTTGACGCTGGCTATGGTGACGGCTCTGGGGCTGATGCTGCCGGCGTCCGCCGCAGAGGAGACCACAGACGAGGCCCTGGCCAGGGTGACCCAGGCCGTAAAGGCGGCCCTGGATCTGGACACGGATGCCTATGACGAATTTCAGGGCAGCTGGTATGAGGATGGTCTGACCGGTGCCTGGGATCTGTACTGGTCGACCGAGTTGGAGGAGGAACTGTCCATTTCCGCTCTGGATGACGGGACCGTAATCAGCTACGATCTGGGTCTGCCGTACACCGCCTCCAACAGCGGGGATTTCCCGGTCTTTCCCCAGGGGGATGAGGCCGCGGCCGCCCGGGCCGCCGGGGACTTTTTGGACAAGGTCCTGCGGGAGGGGGAGAGCGTGAAGCTGGAAGAGCCCCGCGGCATGGATATTCTGGGCGGGGACAGCTACCGCTACTCCGGAGTGATCCTGCTGAACGGCCTGCCCTCGCCGCTGACCTATTCCATCACTGTGGATGCGGCGGACAACCGGGTCCGGTCTTTCCACCGGACCACAGCGGAGGACACCTTCCTGGGAGACGTCCCCTCTGCCGCCGCTGCGGTGCGCCGCGACCGGGCTGCCAAACTCCTGACGGATACCCTGGAGCTGAAGCTGGAATACGTGCGGGAGGCGGGCGGCACGTCGGCCGTGCTCCGGTATCTGCCGGTGGATACGGACACCTTTTATGTAGATGCCGCCACAGGAGCGCTTTTGAATCTGACGGAGCTGGAGGACCAGATGGGCGGCTGGGGCGCCGGAGGCAGTGCCGACAACACCGCGGCTGCGGAGAGCGAGGACAGCGGCCTCAGCCCGGCGGAGCAGGCGGGCATCGCCCAGATGGAGGGCGTCCGGTCCTCCGCGTTCCTGGACCAGAGCCTGCGGGCAGAGCCGGTCTACGGCCTGACGGAGTACGCCCTGTCCTCCGCCGCCTACCGTCTGGCGGAACAGGAGGGGAAGGAGGATCAGGTCCTCTGCGTCCTGTCCTATGTGCGGCCCGGAGAGGAGGACAGCCGTTCCCGCACCATCACAGTGGATGCCCGCACCGGCGCGGTCCAGGAGGTATTCTCCTACGCACCCGGAATGGAGGAGGGGGAGACACCGGCCCTGACCCAGGCGGAGGCGCAGGTCAAAGCGGAGACGTTCCTGTCCGCCCTCTGCGGCGGGCGGTGGAGTGCCCTGACACTCTATGACGGCCGAGACAACACGGAGGACCGGCGTCCGTACTACACCTTCACATACGTCCAGCAGGTAGGCGGCATTCCCTTCCCGGAGAACCGCTATACCGTGGCCATCGACAGCGGAGACGGGTCCGTGTACCGGCTGGATTATCAGTACGACGAGGATGTGACGTTCGCCGGCTCCGCCGGTATCGTGGGTGAGACGGCGGCCCTGGCCGCCTGGGCGGGGACCTATGACACGGTCCTGGCCTACCGTCTGGTGCCCCGCCCTCTGGAGAGCGGCGACGAGACGGAAGCCCGGCTGATGGAGCTGGGGCTTACCCACTTCTACGAGCTGCGGCTGACCTACGCTCTGGAGCGGGAGGAGCGGTATCTGGGCATTGACGCCGCCACCGGCAAACCGGCGGCGCCGGAGTCCGGGGATACCGCCATCACCTATACGGACCTGTCGGGCTCCGGGGTGAAAGCCGATGTGGAGAAGCTGGCCCGCTATGGCGTGGGCTATGACGGGGGCCGCTTCCGGCCGGACAAACAGCTGACCCAGTGGGATCTGGTGGCCCTGTTGGCCAGCCTGGAGGGATACTGTATCGACCCGGAGACAGCGGATGAGAGCACGCGGGACACCGTCTATTCCGTGGCCTACCGGATGGGTATTCTGCCCCGGGGAACCCGGGATGAAGGCAGGGCCGTCACCCGCGGGCAGGCAGTGAAATGTCTGCTGGACTGCGCAGGTTATGGTCCAGCCGCCCGGCTTCAGGGCATCTACACCTGCACATACAGCGACGCTGCCGCCATCCCGGAGGCAGACCTGGGCTATGCGGCCATCGCCCAGGCGCTGGGCATGGTCCGGGGAAGCTATCAGGGGGACCGGACAGCCACCCGGGGAGAGCTGGCCGCCATGCTCTGCCGCCTGCTGGAGCGGCAGGGAGCAAACGCGGGCGCCTGAACGGGCCCGCCGGATGATGGAATTTGGGAGGAATTACACATGAAAAACGTATTCGGCTATCCGGAGTTTGACGCGGAGGGCGAGGAAATCCTCTGTACCTACGACAACGCATACAGCGATATGCTGATGGACATCCGGGTCTACCGGATGGAACCCGGCCGGAAGAGAGGCTTTTGCCGACGGGGCGAGGAGACCGCGGTGCTGCTTCTGTCCGGAACCGTGACCTTCGGCTGGGAGGGCCGGACGGAGACGGTCAGCCGCAGAGACGTGTTCACTGACGGCCCCTATGCCCTCCATGCCTGCGCCGGGGAGGAGATCACCGTGGAGGCGCAGACAGACGCGGAGATCCTGGTCCAGTGCACGAAGAATGACACAGCGTTCTCCGGCAGGCTGTACCGGCCGGAGGACGCCCCCTGGGTCTACTCCTGCGTGGGCAAGTTCGGCAATGTGGCCAAGCGCCGGGTAAACACCATCTTTGACAAGGATATCGCCCCCTGGTCCAATATGGTGCTGGGCGAGGTGCTGAACGACCGGGGGAACTGGTCCGGCTATCTGCCCCACCGGCACCCCCAGCCGGAGTGCTATTACTTCAAGTTCGACCGGCCGGAGGGCTTCGGCGCCAGTTTTGTGGGGGACCAGGTATTCAAGAGCGTGGACAACAGCTTCTCCGCCATCCCCGGCGGGTGCCTGCATCCCCAGGCAGTGGCGCCGGGCTTCCAGATGTATACCTGCTGGATGATCCGCCATCTGGACGGCAACCCCTGGCTGCAGACCACCCGCAACGAGGACGAGCGATATCTCTGGCTTCACGATGCGCAGGAGTGACCTGCCCACAGAGAGTTGAACAGCGGAAAAAGGCTCCGGGTTTCTCTGGGAACCCGGAGCCTTTTTATTTGGAAACAGGTCCGGCACAGTGGTCCGGTTCCAGAAGAGGCGCCGTCCCGGGACCTGCCTGGGACAGCCGGAGCCCGGCGCCACGCACATGGTCCCGCAGCACTTGGTCTACAAAGCGGATCAGCTCCTCCGGCGTGCCCTGGATCTCGCCCAGGAGCCAGTCCTCCACAATACTTACCAGCGCGCCCACATAGAACTGAGTCAGCATGGTGAGCTCCTGCTCCCCGGCCTCATACCCCAGCTCCGCGGCAATCAGACGGATCGTGCTCCGGATGATGGCGCGGATATCCGTCTGGAAGAACCGCTTCAGGTGGTCCCGGCCCATGGAGCGAAGGGCGCAGAGGCAGAACACACGGTTCTCCTGCAGGTATTGGAAAAGCTGGAGCAGGCCGTCCTGCCACAGCATGACGCCCTCGTGTTCCCGGAGCAGCGCCACCGCCTCCTCCTCAAAGATCCAGCGCACCGCGTCGTAGACATCGTCAAAATGGTAGTAAAAATGCTGGCGCGCCATGCCGCAGCCCCGCATGATCTCCGCCACGGTGATCCTGTTCAGGGGTTTCTGGGTCATCAGCTCCTTGAGTACAGTGCAGATCTGCCGCTTGGCCGCATTGCTGGCCTCGTATGTCCGTTTTTTCATATCGACCTCCATGGACCGGCAGACTCCAGTCCATTGCAGTCCAGTATAACACATTTTCCAGAGGAGTGCATCTATGCAGAATGGGGGCAAGTGTCAGATTTCTGACATCTGCCCAAGGTCTGCACCTTGCATCTCCGGGCCTGTTTCCAGTATGCTGGAGGAAATGCGGAAAGGAGCGGAGGAAGATGCGGGAAGAGTATCACGTCACGCTGTACAGCCAGATGGGCCCCAGGGAGGGTCGCCTGGACCTCCAATACGAGGGTTCTGCCGTCACAGGATCCCTGGAACTGATGGGACGCCGCAACCCCGTCCATGGCGTACGGTCGGAGGATGGGCATCTGTGCCTCTCTCATGCTATCCGGACGGCGGTCAGCACCCTTTTCTGCGAGACGGCGCTGGAGCTCCATGGGGAACGCCTTACTGGAGTGACCACGGCGGACGTCTGCCGGATGCGATGGGAGGGGAGCCGGATCTCCCCTGAGCCGTGATGGGACCGGGATTGCCGGAAGGAGCTGAAACTGTGCGCAAAGACACTGAAAAACCATCCTTTTTTGTGCGGCTGGCCACGGTGATCGTGGATAAGCGGAAGCTGATCTTTTTCCTGTACGCGTGTGCGCTGCTGTTCTGCCTGTTCTCCCGGAACTGGGTCAGCGTCTGCAACGACATCACGGAGTACCTGCCGGACTCCACAGAGACCCGCCAGGGGCTGACCCTGATGGAGGAGGAATTCACCACCTTCGGTACCGCCCGGGTGATGGTGTCCCACGTGACGCGGGGCATCGCGGAGGATCTGGCGGAACAGATCGGGGAGATCGAGGGCGTCTCCTCCGCGTCCCTGGGAGACAGCATCGGCGCAGAGGAGGACGGGGAGGCCGAGACGCCGGAGGACATCGCATCGTATTTCAAGGGCGCGGACGCGCTGATCTCCGTGACCTTTGCGGGGGAGGAGGATGACGAATCCGCCCTGGCCGCCATGGAGGCCATCCGGGAGCTGCTGGCCCCCTATGACTTTTATATAGACAGCTCTGTGGGGGATTCCCAGGCGGACTCCCTGGCCGATGAGATGGGGATCATCCTGGCGGTAGCGGCGGTTATCATCGTGCTGGTGCTGCTGCTGACTTCCCGCTCCTATGCGGAGATTCCGGTGCTGCTGCTGACCTTTATCGCGGCGGCCCTGCTGAATCTGGGCACGAACTTCATCTTCGGAGAGATCTCCTTTGTCTCCAACTCTGTGACGGTGGTGCTCCAGCTGGCTCTGGCCATCGACTATGCCATCATCATGCTGCACCGCTTCCTGGAGGAGCGGGAGCACGCCGGAGACCGGGAGGCGTGCATTGCGGCGGTCAGCGCCGCCATTCCCTCCATCTCCGCCAGCAGCCTCACCACCATCTCCGGCCTGGCGGCCATGATGTTCATGCAGTTTCAGATCGGCTTCGACATGGGCATCGTGCTGATCAAGTCCATTCTGTTCAGTATGCTGTCGGTGTTCACCCTGATGCCGGGGCTGCTGATGCTCTTTTCCAAGGCGATGGAGAGGACCCGCCACCGCAGCTTCATCCCCAGGATCGACCGCTGGGGCGGATTTGTCCTGAAGCTGCGCCATGTGGGAGTGCCGCTGTTCATTGTGGCCCTGGTGGGGGGCTTTTTCCTCTCCAACCGGTGCCCCTATGTGTACGGCTATACCCAGATCGAGACTGCGCGGCAGAACGAGTCCCAGGTGGCGGAGCAGCGGGTCAGCGACACCTTCGGCACCCAGAACGTGATCGCTCTGCTGGTGCCCCGGGGAGACTATGACAGTGAGAAAGCCCTGCTGGAACGGCTGGAGGCCTGCGATCAGGTGGACTACGCCATGGGCCTCTCCAATATCGAGGTGATGGACGGACACACCCTCACCGATGCCCTGACGCCCCGGCAGTTTTCCGAAATGACAGACCTGGACTACGAGCTCGTCTGCCTGCTGTACACTGCCTACGCGGCGGAGGAGGAGGCCTACGGCCGGATCGTGGGCGGTCTGGACGACTATGCGGTCCCTCTGATGGATATGTTTTTCTTCGCCTACGACAAGGCGGAGGGGGGCTATGTGGATCTGGACGAGGGGCAGCAGGCGGACCTGGACGATCTCTATGAACAGCTCGACAACGCCCGGGTCCAGATGCTGGGGGAAAACTACACCCGTATGCTCATCAATCTGAACCTGCCGGAGGAGGGGGCGGAGACCTTTGCTTTCCTCCAGACCATCCACCGGGAGGCGGAGCGGTACTACGACGCGGACAGCGTCTATCTGGTGGGGGATTCCACCAGCGACTATGACCTGTCCGTCTCCTTTGCCCGGGATAACATCATGATCAGTGTCCTGTCGGTGGTGTTCGTCATCATCGTGCTGCTGTTCACCTTCCAGTCTGTGGGACTGCCGATCCTGCTGATTTTGGTGATCCAGGGCAGCATCTGGATCAATTTTTCCTTCCCCGGCATGGCCCAGAAGCCCATTTTCTTCCTGAGCTATCTGATCGTGACAGCCATCCAGATGGGCGCCAATATCGACTACGCCATCGTGATCTCCTCCTGGTACAATGAGCTGAAGGCGGAGATGTCCCGACGGGACGCCATCGTCCAGGCGCTGAATCTGTCCTTCCCCACGGTACTGACCTCGGGGAGTATCCTGTCCTCTGCCGGATTCCTCATCGCCCAAATCACCACAGAGCCTGCCATCGTGGGCATCGGCGAGTGCCTGTGCCGGGGGACGCTGATCTCCATGTTCCTGGTCATGTTCATCCTGCCCCAGATCCTGTTCCTGGGCGACGGGATCGTGGAGCGGACCCGGTTCGATCTCAAGGTGCCGGAGGTTGCCAGGAGTGCCCATGGCACCGTCTATGTCAACGGCCGGGTTCGGGGCCGTATTTCCGGCGTAGTGGATGCCCAGATCCAGGGCGTGATTTACGGGGACGTCTCCGGAATGCTGGAGACGGGAGCTTATCAGAAAGAGGAGGAGCCCGCCCATGAGACGGAAGATTCATAAATGCCTGAGCTTCCTTCTGGCGGCGGTGCTGCTGGCGTCCCTGGCGGCGCCTGCTGCCCTGGCCGCCGAAGGCGGGGACACGGTTTTCGTCCGCACGGCGGAGGACCTGGTCCAACTGGCAGAGAACTGCACCCTGGACAGCTGGTCCCAGGGAAGAATTGTCCGCCTGCAGGCGGATATCGACCTGTCCGGCACGGACTTCACCCCCATCCCCACCTTTGGGGGGACCTTTGAGGGGCAGGGCCACACCATTTCCGGTCTGTCCATCACGGGCAGCGGCAATGTCCGGGGACTGTTCCGGTACATACAGCCCTCCGGCGTAGTGCGGGATCTGTCGGTGGAGGGACGGGTCGATCCCTCTGACCGGAAGAATACCCTGGGCGGCATTGCCGGCAGCAACCGGGGCCTTCTTGCCGGCTGCACCTTCCACGGGACGGTGCGGGGAGCGGACAGCATAGGCGGTCTTGTGGGGATCAACGAGAGCTCGGGACAGATCGTCAACTGCACTTTCTCCGGAGCCGTCACGGGAGAGCATTATGCCGGGGGCATCGCCGGGCAGAACTACGGCGCCGTTATCCAGTGCCGGAACAGCGGCAGCATCAACACCACGGAGGTGGATGCGGAGCTGGATCTGGACGCCATCAACCGGGAACAGCTGAACGCGGCGGAAAACGTGCCGGTATGCACCGATATCGGCGGCGTCGCCGGGTATTCCTCTGGTATCATCCAGAGCTGCACCAATTCCGGCAGCGTGGGCTATGACCACGTGGGCTACAACATCGGCGGCATCGTGGGGCGGCAGTCCGGATATCTGGACGGCTGTGCCAACTCCGGCGACATTCTGGGCCGGAAGGACGTGGGCGGCGTCGCCGGTCAGCTGGAGCCGGAAGTGCGGCTGCTCTATGACCAGGGGCAGATGGGGGAGTTGCTGGATGCCCTGGACGGTCTGGGGGATCTGCTGGACCAGACGCAGCAGGATCTGCGGGGCACTTCCGACGCTCTGTCGGACCGGATGGACGCCATCTCCGCCCGGACGGACGAGGCCCGGGAGGCAGTGGGCGATCTGGCGGACTCCGCCGCGGACTGGACCAATGAGAATATCGAGGAGCTCAACAGCCTCACGGCCCGGATCTCCTGGCTCATCGACCAGCTGGCGCCGATCCTGGATGACGCCGTCGATGTGATGGACCTGGTGGAGGACCTGGCCGACGAGCTTGGGAATGCGCTGGATGAAGTCGGCGCGGCATCAGGGCTGGGAGATCAGGCGGAACAGGAGCTGCGGGCGGCAGTCCAGTCCCTCCGCCGGGCGGCCTCCAGTGGAAAAGAGGCCGTTGCCCGCCTGCTGTCGGCGCTGGAGCATCTGGGCGCGGCCCTGGGCAGCGCCCTCCAGAGCCAGGAGGCCATGGAAGAGGTTCGGGCTGCCGCCGGGGACCTGGCAGCCGCCCTCGGGGACATGTCCGACACGCTGGCAGAGATCGCCCGCATTCTGTGGAACGGCGGCGACGAAGCGGCGCTGGGAGAGGCGGCTCAAGCCCTGGCGGATACACTGGCCAGGGCGGGGGATGCGCTGGAACAGGCGGCGAACGCCGTCGCGGCCCACATGGACAGCGGCGAGCTGGAAGAGGCCGGGAAGGACGCGGCGGCCGCATGGCAGGCACTGGGAGAGGCGGCTCAGGCCCTGCGGGCCGCCGCCGGACACGCCACCGACGCGGCAGCGCTGCTGGCAAAGCTTCTGGCACAGGGCGGAGACCTGGCGGAAGCGTTTCGGGACCCGGGCAGGACGTTGGAGAAAGTGGCTTCCCGGGCATCCCGTCTCGGCGAGGACCTGGCCGACGTCTTTTGGGAGCTGGCCGAGGAGCCCACCATCACCATCCGTCCCATTGACAGTGCCATTCGGGAGCAGGGGGACGCCCTGGGGGACGTCTTTGCCGGTCTGCTGGAGGACGGCGACGCCCTGCGGGAGACCATGTCCGCGGCCACGGATACACTATTGGACGATCTGGAAGCCATCGGAGACCAGTTCCGGGTTATCACGGATCTGCTGCGGGATCTGCTGGAGCAAACTGGAGAGGAATTGTCGGACCGTTTCGAGGACATCTCGGACCAGGAGACCAGTGGACCGGATACCGGATGTGTCGCCAATTCCCGGAACACAGGGACCGTGGAGGGAGACATCAACGTGGCCGGCATCGTAGGGTCCATGGCCATTGAATACGACTTCGACCCCGAGGATGACCTGATCGAAGAGGGAGACCGCTCCCTGGACTTCCGCTATCAGACGAAGGCCGTGGTCCGCGCCTGCATGAACCGGGGCGGCATCACCGGAAAACGGGACTATGCCGGCGGCGTGGTGGGTCTCATGGACCTGGGGCGGGTGAGCGCCTGCGAGAACTATGGGGACATCGCCAGCACGGACGGCGGTTATGTAGGCGGTATCGCCGGCGCCTCCTGGGGGACCATCCGGGACAGCTGGGTCAAGTGTCATCTCTCCGGCGGCGATTATATCGGCGGCGTGGCCGGACTGGGAGCCACCCTGGAAAACTGCCATACGCTGGTGGAAATCGAAGAGGGCTCCGCCTATCTGGGCGCCGTGGCGGGAGATGTGGACGCCGATGCCGCCGTATCCGACAACACCTTTACCAGTGAACGACTGGGGGCTCTGGATGGGATCAGCTACGCCGGCCATGCTGAACCGGTGGATTTTGACACCCTGTGCACCACGCCCGGCGTACCGGAATCCTTCTCCCGGCTGGAGCTGACCTTTGTGGCGGACGGCGTGGTGGTAGAGGTCGTCCCCTTCCAGTACGGAGAGGGGATTGACGCCCTGCCGGAGATTCCGGCGAAAAAGGGCTGCTCTGCCTCCTGGCCGGATCTGGACTACACCTGCCTCACCGCCAGCCAGACCCTGGAGGCGGAGTATACCCCCTACACCTCCGCCCTGACGGATGGCGGGGAGCTGCCGGAGATCCTGGTGGACGGCAGCTTCAGCAGCCGGGCACAGGTCTCCCACACCACGGAAGAGGTGGCCTGGACGGACGGCGGCGCGGAGTATGCGGGCACCGCCTATACCGTGACGGTGGAGGACCCGGACCTGGAACAGGCGGCCTACACGGTCCACTGCCGCCTGCCGGACCCCGGCAAGCGGTACGACCTCTGGGTGCTGAGTGAGGATGGCTGGACCAAGACGGATGCCCGGTTGGACGGCCAGTATCTGCTGCTGGAGAGCCAGACCGGGACGGTCACCTTCTGCCTGACGGAGCGGGCCGGTCCTCTGGCGGTCGTTATTCTGGCCGTCGGCTTTGCCGGGCTGTTGATCGGCTTTTGCTGGCTCATCCGCTGGCGGCGGAAAGGCACTGCGGCAGGACGCAAACACTGACCTGCGGCCGTGTGCGGAGGAGACAAAGCACGATATGGCACGCTCTCTGCCGGAGAATGGAGATGCGGTCCGTATGCCGCTTTTGGGGTTCCCCGGACCCGGTGCCGGAAAAGGCATGGCAAGCTGCCATGCCTTTTCTGCCGTTCATGCGGCGATTCGCGTTTCGCGGATGGCTGTGCGCCACGCCGCATGGACGGACAACGGCCGGGGATTCTCCTGGCAATCTCTGTCCTGGCGGACTTCCGCCGGAGGAGTTCCGGCAGAATGATGACAGGCGGAACCGGGCTGCCGGAGCGTGCGTTGGCACCGGAGGGAAGCAGGCGGCCCCGTCAGCAGAATCCTCGCCTGGGAATGGCGCGGCATCGCATCCCGGACCGGACAGCCGGGGCGGGACGGCCGCAAGCTGCTTGTGTGCATGATTGAGGCGGTTGAAATCCTGAAAGTTAAGCGGTTATACCGGACATATTGTTGAGAATGGCCCTGTCTTATGGTATGATTTGGTTGATCGCCCACGGACAGGGAGATGCCACGCTTCCTTGGCCTGTCCGGCAGAACGCCTGGGGAATATCCCGGCAGGCCGGGGCAAGAGAAACAAGTATCTATGGTCAATCGGGGAAGGGCCGATCATCCCTGGCCGCCGGGCAGGCTCTGGCCGCTGCAAAACGGCGCTGCCCCGGTCTACCCATCATTTTCAAACACGCGGGAAATCCTGCCCGGGTTGAAAAGAGAGGGTAAAAGCCGCGCCTGTCCGTTTCGGTCCGCAATG
Source organism: Dysosmobacter welbionis (assembly GCF_005121165.3). NCBI lineage: Bacteria > Bacillati > Bacillota > Clostridia > Eubacteriales > Oscillospiraceae > Dysosmobacter > Dysosmobacter welbionis. The sequence goes on from NZ_CP034413.3 coordinate 3,436,033, forward strand.
AGAAGGGAGTCCTTTGATCCATGTCTGCATTCAGCGAATTTTTCCTCATGAAGCCGGATGACGTCAAGCGCTATGCGGCAGAGGTTCTTCACCGGTTCGACCCGGATGAGGAGACCACCTGTACGGAGATCGGCGACGGCAACATCAACTACGTCTTCCGGGTCCGCTCTCTGCGGGATGGCCGCTCGGTCATCGTCAAGCAGGCGGACAAGCGGCTGCGCTCCTCCGGGCGGCCGCTGGACATCTATCGGAGCAGGATCGAGGCGCAGGCCCTGCAGCTGGAGTCCCGGCTGGCGCCGGATTACATCCCGGAGGTCTACCACTATGACGAGACCATGGCGGCTCTGTCCATGGAGGATATCTCCGCCTATCGGAACCTCCGCAAGGAGCTGCTGGCGGGCAGGATATACGGCCATCTGGCGGAGAACATCTCCACCTTCCTGGCCCAGTCCCTGCTGCCCACCACGGATCTGGTGCTGGACCGCCGGGAGAAAAAGCGCCGGGTGCAGTTCTTCACCAATCCGGAGCTGTGCGACATCACGGAGGATCTGGTCCTGACGGAACCCTACTGGAACTACAAGGGCCGCAACATCGTTACCCCCGGGAACGAGGACTTTGTCAGGACCTTTCTCTATGAAAATGATGCCCTTCACAGGGAGGTGGGCAGGCTCCGAAACGGCTTCATGAACAACGCCCAGGCGCTGCTCCACGGGGATCTCCACACCGGCTCCATCTTTGCCAACGAACAGGGCGTAAAGGTCATTGATCCGGAATTCGCCTTTTACGGTCCCATGGGATATGATATCGGCAACGTCATCGGGAACCTGTTCTTCTCCTGGGCCAACCGCTGTTTTACCGCGCCGCAGGACACGGCGGCTGCCCGGGCGCTGGAGGATACCATCCGCGGCGTGTGCGACCTGACGGCGGAGAAGCTGACCGCCAGGTACGACGAGCTGGTGACCTTCCCCCTGTACCGGGCGGAGGGGTTCTGCCGCGCGTATCTGGACGGCGTCATGGCCGACTCCTACGGCTATGCGGGCACGGAGATCATCCGACGGGTGGTGGGCGACTCCAAGGTCATGGAGGTCACCTCCGTCACAGACCCGGACATCCGGATTCCCATGGAGCGGGCCCTGATTAAAATGGGTATCTTCCTAATCCGGGAGCGGGAGAGCGGCCTGAATGGCTCCGCTGTGACCAGAGCTTTCCGCGGGATACTGGCGTAAAGGAGGCGGCAAGATGGAACGTATGGACCGGGATATGCCGTTCCTGCTGCAATATGAGCATGTGGCGTGGTTTGAGAAGGGAAAAGTCCGCATTCTGGACCGCCGGGTCTATCCCACAGAGGTCCGGTTCGTGGTGTGCACGGACTACCACGAGGTGGTACAGGCCATCGCGGACATGGTGACCCAGAGCGCGGGCCCCTATACCGCCGTGGGCATGGGCATGGCCCTGGCTGCCTGGCAGGTCCGGGACAAGGGCGCACGGGAGCAGGAGGAGTTCCTGCGGCAGGCGGCCTATGACCTGGCACACGCCCGGCCCACCACCGCCAACCGGTACGGCCAGATCACCTGCCGCTGTGCCGATGTGGCGAAGGAGACCCTGGCTGCGGGCCGGGATCCGGTGGAGGCCATCGTGGCATCCACCGTGGAGTCCCTGAACCGCCGGTACAGCACCATGCAGGTGGTGGGGGATTATCTGGCGAATCTGATCCCCAATGGCGGCGCCATCCTGACCCAGTGCTTCGGCGAAACCATCATCGGCACAGTGATCCGGGCCGCCAGGCGGCAGAACAAGACCTTCCGGGCCTACTGCGCGGAGACACGGCCTTATTTACAGGGGGCCCGGCTCACGTCCAGCTGCTTTGCCCAGATGGGCATCGATACCACGGTCCTGACAGACAATATGATCGCCTACGCCATGGAGCGGGAGGGCATCGACCTCTTCACCTCAGCGGCGGACTCCATCGCCTGGGACGGCCATATCGCCAACAAGATCGGCACTTTCCAGATCGCCATCCTGGCCAAGTGTTTCGGGGTGCCCTACTATGTCACCGGCATCCCGGACCGGGAGAAGCGGACGAAGGACGACATCGTCATCGAGATGCGGGACCCCGCCCAAGTCCTCTCTTATCGGGGGATCCCCAACACGCTCCCCGGGGTGAAGGCCATCTACCCCTCCTTCGACGTAGTGCCGCCGCATCTGATCTCCGGCGTGGTGACGGACAAGGGCGTGTATGTGCCGTATCTGCTGGGAAACTATTTTGACTCTGACGTCAAGCCGTTCTATTGACGGCAAAGGGCCGCCGGGCGGAAGAATTGGAAAACGCAGGGGGACGGTATGCCGGTTGCGGCGCTGGGTCGGATGCCGAAGAGCACCCCCGGCAGGCCGATCCGGCTGTGTGGAAGGAATCTGGGTAGGTCCTCTCCGCCGGGAGAAATGTGCTCTGCTGCATATCAGGCAAGGGACGGAAGCCCCGCCCGCCTTTTCCGGCGTGTCCGCAAAACCGGAATCATACGGGCAGCTATATCAGAAATTAAAAATGAAAATGAAAACAGGAGGCAGCAAATTATGCTGATGCAGGAGGAAAGAGAGCTGGTTGTTGAATACGGCAGGAAAATGAGCACCGACCGTCTGAGCACGGGAACCAGCGGCAATATCAGCGTCTGCAACGCGGAAAAGGGACTGATGGCCATCAGCCCCTCCGGCATGGACTATTTCTCCACCACGCCGGAGGACGTGGTCATCACGGACCTGGAGGCCAACATTGTGGACGGCGTCCGCAAGCCCTCCAGCGAGTGGGCGCTGCACACCGCGTTCTATCGCCACAAGCCCCACGCCAGGGCCGTGGTGCACACCCACTCCATGTACTGCACCACCTTTGCCGTGCTGGGCCAGCCCCTTCGGGCTGTCCACTATGCAATCGGCGACACCGGAGCAGCCACCGTCCCCTGCGCGCCGTACCGCCTCTTCGGCACAGCGGAGCTGGCAGAGGCCGCCATAGAGGCCTGCGGCGGCAGCGACGCCGTTCTGCTGGGCAACCACGGCCTGGTGGCCTGCGGCAGGGACCTCAAAAGTGCTTACGGCCTGGCCTGTAATCTGGAGTACGTCGCGGAGCTGCAGTACCGGACCATGTGCATCGGCACGCCCAATATCCTGACGGATGAGCAGATGGCGGAGGTCATGGAGCGATTCAGGTCCTACGGCCAGCCCGGCAGCGGCAAGGCCGGATATTGAGCGGGGCGGAGGTCCCGCGGAGATCTTCACCAGCCTCCGGATGGCATTGAACACACCGGCATCAAATGCGATCTTGCAGGAGAGCCAGCCCCGCGCTCAGCAGGCGCGGGGCTGGCTTTTTGCCTGCGGCGGGGAAAGCCTCCTGAAGCGCCAAGGCAGACGCCCCTGTGAAGCCGTATCCTGGGAAAAATTTTCCCGGTCTCAAAATGCCGCGATACCTTGCAGCTGCCCATTCGTTACCTGTTGGTGCCTATGCCACAAGATTGTGCGTACTTTACGAAAGCCGCCTGCCGCGCTACCATGGGGGCACAGATCAGAAAACGAAAGGGTGTTCTCCATGAACGAAAAAGCAAAAAAATACGTGGACCTGTTCCGCCGGGTGAAGATCGCAGCCGCCGCCACGGTGGATGCGGAGGGCCATCCCCAGGCCCGGATCATCAACGTGATGCTGGCAGAGGACGATGGGATGTATATTGTCACCTCCAGAGGCAAGCCCTTCTACAAGCAGCTGGTGGAGACGGGAGAGATCGCCCTGGCAGCCATGTGTCCAGACTGCCAGTCCCTGAAATTCACCGGGAAGCTGCGGGTCGTGGACAAAAGCTGGGTGGACAAGGTCTTTGCGCAGAATCCCGGTATGAACGAGGTCTACCCCGGTGAGAGCCGCTATATCCTGGACGCCTTCCACATCTACGCGGGCCATGGCGAGTGGTTCGACCTGCTCCACTATCCCATCAGCCGGGAGACATTTGCCTACGGCGGGGACACGGAGGAGTACAACGGCTTTGTGATCCAGGATGCATGCATCGGCTGCGGCGCCTGTGCCTCAGCCTGTCCCCAGAAGTGCATCACTCCCGGAACGCCCTATGTCATCAACTGGGCGCACTGCCTCCAGTGCGGCCGCTGCGCGGAGGCCTGTCCGGCAGACGCAGTGCGCCGCCTGCACCCGTAAGCGGCTCATGGAACTGCTGCAAGGGATTTTGGGCCTGTACGCCCAGCGGGCAGACTGGTTCGCGGGATTGCTGCAGGCCCACATCGGCCTGGCTCTGACCGCCATCGCCATGTCCGGCATGATCGGTCTTTTGACAGGCATCTGGATCGCGGAGCATCCCCGTATCGCGCCGCCGGTGATGGGCGTCTGCAACGTGCTGTACACCATTCCCGCCATCTCCCTGCTGGGCATCCTGATCCCCTTCAGCGGGATCGGCAACAAGACTGCCGTTATTGCCCTGACGGTTTACGGCATCATGCCCATGGTGCACAACACCTACGTGGGACTCACCACACTGGACCCGGATATTCTGGAGGCAGCCAGGGGCATGGGCAGTACGGGGACACAGGCGCTGTTTCGGGTGAAGCTGCCCATGGCCGCCGGAGTCATCCTGGCGGGCGTGCGGAACATGGTGGTCATGACCATCTCCGTGGCTGGCATTGCCTCCTTTGTGGGGGCCGGTGGCCTGGGCGTGGCCGTCTACCGGGGAATCACCATTTACGATCCGGCCATGACGGCGGCGGGCAGCATCCTGATCGCCCTGCTGGCCATTGTCTGCGATCTGGCGCTGGGCGCGCTGGAGCGCTATTTCAAAAAGAGAGGAAGCTGAACTTATGAACATCCTGAATCGACTGCAGGCGGCCGTCCTAGCCATCCTGATGCTGGGCACCCTGACCGGCTGCGGCGGAGGCGCCGCCTCCGGAGGGGAGACCGGCTCTGGCGACCCTGTCCGGATCGCCACCAAGCCCATGACGGAACAGTACATCCTGGGAGAGATGCTGGGCCTTCTCATTGAGCAGGCCGGCTATGACGTGGAGATCACTAAGGGCGTGGGCGGCGGCACCAGCAACATCCAGCCCGCCATGGAGAGCGGAGAGTTCGACCTCTATCCGGAGTATACCTCCAGCGGTTGGGTACTGGTGCTGGACCACCAGGCCGAGGGTGTGGATGATGCAGAGATGTTCACCCGGCTTCAGCAGGAGTACGAGGAGAAGTTCCACATGACCTGGGTGGGGAAGTACGGCTTCAACAACACCTTCACCGTCGCCGTCCGGGGCGATGTGGCGGAGCAGTACGGCCTGGAGACCACCAGCGACCTGGCCGGGGCGGCCGGTGAGCTGACCTTCGGCGGAAACCCGGACTATCTGGAGCGGGAGGACGGCTTTCCAACCCTGTGCAAGACTTACGGCCTGGACTTCCGGAATGTGGTGGACATCGACATCGGCCTGAAATACCAGGCCCTGGCCGGCGGAGATATCGACGTGACCAACGCCTTCACCACCGACGCCCAACTGGCGAATCCGGACACAGACCTGGTGACGCTGGAGGATGACAAGCATCTGCAGGTGAACTACTTTTGCTCCACGGTGGTCCGCCGGGACGCATTGGAAAAATTCCCCGGTCTGGAGGAGGTGCTGATGCAGATGGACGGTATTCTCTCAGACGGGGAGATGGCCGCGCTCAACTACCAGGTGGAGGTGGAGGGCCGGGACGAGCGGGATGCGGCCAGGGACTTCCTGCTCCAGAAGGGCCTGCTGGAGGCGTGATATGACCCAGCCGATCATTCGCTTTGAAGGCGTCTCCAAGGCCTTCGGCACCCAGACCGTTCTGCGGGACTTCTCTTTGGATGTGGAGCCGGGCGCATTTGTGTCGATCATCGGCCGGTCCGGCTGCGGAAAGACCACCGTGCTGAAGCTGGTAAACGGCCTGCTGTCGCCGGACACGGGCCGAGTCCTGATCCAGGGGCAGGATGTGGCCCGAATCGACCCGGTGGCCCTGCGCCGCCGCATCGGCTACGCCATCCAGAACGTGGGCCTGTTTCCCCACATGACCGTGGAGAAGAACATTGCCTATGTGCCCGCCATCTCCGGCATGGAGGAATGGAAGGGGAAGCAGTGCAGAGAAAAAGTCGCTGCCCTGCTGAAGCAGGTGGGGCTGGACCCGGCGCTGGCGGGGCGGTATCCCCGCGCCCTCTCCGGCGGACAGCGCCAGCGGGTGGGCATCGCCAGGGCGCTGGCCGCCGGTCCGGAGCTTCTGCTGATGGACGAGCCTTTCGGCGCGGTGGACGAGATCACCCGGGGCCAGCTGCAGGATGAGCTCCTGCGCATCCACCGGGAGAGCGGCATCACCGTCCTGTTTGTGACCCACGACATCGCGGAAGCCCTGAAACTGGGGACCCGCACACTGGTGATGGACGCCGGGCAGATCCAGCAGTATGACGCGCCCAGCCGCCTCCTGGCGCACCCGGCCACGTCCTTTGTGGAGCGGCTGGTCCGCCGCAGCCGGGTGTTTCAGACCCGGGCGTAACGTCTCCGGCAGACCGGCCGTCCGCTGGAAATGGACAAAAGAGAAAAGAGGTCCGAAGGACGTACGTCCTTCGGACCTCTTCGCTTATGGGGATCAGCTTGCCAGCATGCTGGGCAGCCAGGTGACCAGCGGCGGGAACACCGCGCAGAGCGCGGTCACGATACAGATGATGATAATGAACGGTATAACGCCCCTGTAGACCTCCTGGATTTTGATGCTCGGAGGCAGGATGCCCTTCACATAGAACAGGGCGAAGCCGAAGGGCGGCGTCATGAAGCAGGTCTGCAGCAACGTGGCGCTGACGGCCACCAGCCACAGCCGGTCGAAGCCGAAGGTATCCATGATCGGCAAGAAGATGGGGAACACGATCATGACGATGCCCAGCCAGTCGATGAACATGCCCAGAAGGAACATGATGACCATCATGATGGCGAAGGCGCCCCACTTGCCGATACCCATGCTCAGGACCCAGTCCGCGATGATCTGGTCACCATCCAGAGACATGAACACGCCGGTAAAGGCAGCTGCGCCGAAGAGGATGATGAACACCATGGCGGTGGTTTTAGCGGTGTCGATCAGAGACTCATAGAGCATCTTCCAGCTGAACTGCTTGTAGAAGATCGCCAGGATCAGGGAGAACAGGGCGCCGATGCCCGCGGCCTCCGTGGGGGTGGCGATGCCGCCGAAGATGGAGCCCAGCACGCCGAAGATCAGAATCAGCGGCGGGATCAGGTTGATCAGGGAGCCGGTGATGCGCTTCTTCAGGGGCATCTCCGCCAGCTCCTCGGGACTCATGGCCGGGCCCCAGTCGGGATGGATGTGGCAGACCACCATCAGGTAGATGATGTATCCCAGGGACAGGCTCAGACCGGGGACCATGGCGGCGAAGAAGATCTTGCCGACGGAGACCTCTGCGTAAGAGCCCATGGAGACCAGCATGATGGAGGGCGGGATCAGAATGCCCAGGGAGCCGCCGGCGCACACCATGCCGCAGGCCAGGGAGGGTTTGTAGCCGCTGCGCAGCAGCACGGGGAGAGACAGCATGCCCATGGTGACAACGGAGGCGCCCACGATGCCGGTGGTGGCGGCGAACACGGTGGAAACCAGGATCACGGCCAGACCCAGTCCGCCCTTCAGGGGCCCCAGCAGGTAACGGATGGACTCAAACAGGCCGTCCGCCACCTTGGAGTGGGTCAGGAAGTTGGCCATCAGCACGAACATAGGGATGGCCACCATGGAGTAGCTTTGCATCTGGTCGTAGATCTTTGTCATGGCGATGGTGACGCCGGGGGTACCCCAGGCCAGCCAGCCGACGATGACGCCGGCGCCGCCCAGCACGAAGGCCAGCTCCTGGCCCAGGACAAGGCCCACGACCATCAGGCCGAACAGGCCGAGGATCAGCGCCACGCCAAGCGTGCCGGCGGGGATCTCAGCGGCTGCAACCAGCCCCTGCAGTTGTTCCAAAATCGCAGTCATCCCTGCGCCTCCTTTCCGTTCGCGGAAGCCGTGACGAGTCCCTCCACATGCTTGAGGATCTCAGAGACGGCCTGGATGGCGAGCAGCACCAGCCCCACGAACAGGCAGAGCTTCACCGGCCAGGTGGGCGCGGCCCACACGGAGTAGGTCTGCTCACCGGTGGTATACGCGTTCAGGAAGAAGGTCCAGCTGGCGGGAACGAGACCCATCAGGAAGGGGACCAGGAAGATCGCGTATGTGACGATATGCAGGATGTGCTGGACCCGGACAGGGAACATGGCGTAGACCACGTCCACCGCCACGAAGGCCTTTTTCTGAAGGCCGTACGCGCTGATCAGAATGATATAGCAGGCGAACAGCATCACGATCAGGTCCTGAGTCCAGATCTGCGGCCGGTTGAAAATACGGCGCAGGATGACCTCGCACATGATGACGGCAAGGATTGCCAGCGACAGGACGGAGAAGATCCGGCCCAGGAAGTCGTTGAACTTGTCGATGCCATTGTAGATTGCTTTGATGGCTTTCATCAGAAATTCACACCTCTTTCATAAACTCTCTCATCAGTTGTTGAAGAGGCGTTCATTCGCCGCGGTTGAAGCCGAAGCCGTAGTCGCCGGTCCAGTCGCGGTAGTTGTTGGCAGTCTCACGGTAGGCCTGCATGGACTCATAGACCATCTTGAAGTTGGGGTTGATCTCGCACTCCTCCTTATAGGTCTCGATGCAGGTTTCGCGGATAAGCTGCATGTCCTCGTCGGACAGGCTGGTGACCGTGACGCCCTGATCCTCGATCATCTGATTGGTGACGGTCATATCATTGTAGATGTAACGGGAGAGCTGCTCACCGCAGCAGAGGCGGGCGGCGCTCTCAAAGGCCACCTGATAGGCCTCAGGCAGGCTTTCCCAGGCCTGTTTGTTCACCATGACGCCGTTGACACCGGCGGACTGATACCAGGCGGGGGCGCACCAGTAGGGGGCGACCTCCTGCAGCTTCAGGGAGTCGTCGGCCTTGGGGCCGGAGAACTCGCCGCCGTCGATCACGCCGCGCTGCAGGGACTCATACAGCTCGGAGGCGGCCACGGTGGTGATGTTGATACCCAGCTTCTGCGCTGCCTTGCCGGCCATGACGCCGCCCAGGCGGATCTTCATGTGCTGCATATCCTCGATGGAGGTGATGGGGGACACGGAGCGGATGCCGGACTCGGAGGGGTTGGTAACCAGCGGGAAGTACTCCATGTTGTACTGGCCGTACATCTCCTTATAGCAGTCCATTCCGCCGGCCTCATAGATCCAGGTGTAGTAGTCCAGGGCGGTGAAGTCGTCCATGATAGTGGACAGCAGCTCAAAGGCCGTGTCCTTGCCGGACCAGTAGCCGCCCCAGTCGCCGCCGCACTCCACGGTGCCCTGGCTGACAAAGTCGAACAGCTGGCTGGCGGAGCACAGTTCGCCCTCGGAGTAATTGGTAATGATGAACCGGCCGTCGGTCAGCTGGCTCACCAGCTCCGCGAAGCGCTGGTCCACGGTGAAGTGGACGTTACCAGCGCCCCAAACGGAACCCATCTTCCAGGTCACGACAGGCAGGCTGCTGTCGCCGCCGGCAGCGGTGGCGTTCAGATTCGCGGTGTCCATGATGCCGCTGTCGGCAGATGCGCAGCCGGACAGCAGCACGGCGGGCAGCAGCAGCGCCATGGTCAGGAACAGTGCAAAAAATCTCTTTTTCATTTCGCTTTCTCCTTGGTCTTTCCTAATTTCACACAGGTGCAGGGGGAAGTCACTCAGTTCCGGGGATCGCCTTCTTTCCGTTGGCCGCAGGGCCGTATTCAAGAAGCTCCCGCTGTTCCGCCGGGGAGCGCGGGAGAACATCTTCCACAAGCTGGGCCGCCCATATTCTGGCGGCGGACATCAAAAGAGCCCGCTCTTTTCTGAGAGTCGGCTCTGCTTGACCGGAGGCTCCTCGCCGCGCTTGCGCAGCTGCCCGCGCAGGCGGCTCAGAGACACTGGGGACATACATAAAAAGGATGCGATGTGCTTGATGCTGACCACGTCCGCCAGCTCGGGATAGCGGCGGAGAAACCACTGGTACCGCTCCATGGCGGAGCTGATGCCGAGAAGGAGCTTCAGCTCCCGTTCCAGCTTCAGTTTCTCCAGCAGGTAAGAACTATACAGCTGCTGCAGCTCTGCGGACTGCTGGAACTGCTCCGCAAGGAGCTGGGTAGGGATGGACAAGAGCACACAGTCCGTCAACGCCTCAAAGTTGATCGGGAAGGAAGCTGTCAAGATGCTGAGACTCAGCACGGCCTCTCCAGGCCGGTAGAGGAAGCAATCCGTGATATCCCGCCCTTTTTCATCCGTCAGGTAACCCCGAATGACTCCGCTGACCAGAAACGGGATCCAGTCAGAGCAGGCGTCCGGCTTGGCGACAAGCTGCCTCTTTTTGCAGGAAAAAAGCCTTGAGGCATCTGCGAGACTGGCGGCCAGATCTGTATCCTCAAGGTGGAGGATCTCCTCCAAACAATCCTGAATATGCATCGCATCTTCCTTTCTTTCGCCACAATTATACAAAATTGCAGGGAAGATTGCATTAACACAGGTTAATTTTTCTGTCCTCAAACAGAAAAAAGTTAACATTTTATTCAAAAATTTTTTAAATGCAAGAAACGGATGACACACAGAAGGCTATCCTGGGAATCACCTGGGTGGAGAGCGGAATTTCTGTTGAAAATCTATTGACATCGTGTCAGAATACGGCTATAATGCAGATACTGACACTATGTCAATAAGGAGACCTGCAATATGAGAGCGAATGTCTATTTCACAAGGGAGATCACGCCTGAAAAAGTAGTGGAGCTGTATCGTGCCCTGGGCGTGGAGCTGCCCGGCAAGGTGGCCGTGAAGGTCCACTCCGGGGAGAAGGGCAACCAGAATTTCCTGCGTCCGGAATTCTGGTGTCCCATGGTAGAGGAGGTCCACGGCACCATCGTGGAGTGCAATACCGCCTATGGTGATGCGGCCGGCGGTGTCCGGGATCATACGGAGTCCCACCGGAAGCTGCTGCAGGAGCATGGCTGGACCAAGTACTTCGACGTGGACCTGATGGACGCCGAGGGCCCCGACGTGGTGTGGCCCATCCCCAATGGCAAGGTCCTGAAGGAGAACCACGTGGGCAAACACATCCTGCATTATGACTCCATGCTGGTGCTGGCCCACTTCAAGGGCCACCCCATGGGCGGCTACGGCGGCGCCCTGAAGCAACTGGCCATCGGCTGCGCCTCCCGGGCGGGGAAGGCGCTGATCCACTCCGCCGGGAAAACCGATGACCGCTTCAAGACCTGGGAGCAGCACGCCAGCTCCGTGGTCTTTCCAGAGGCCATGGCGGATGCTGCCTCCAGCGTGATAGAGCACTTTCGGGGCAAGATTGCCTTCATCAATGTGATGAAGAACCTGTCCGTGGACTGCGACTGCTGCGCCGTGGCCGAGGATCCCTGCATGAAGGACATCGGCATCCTGGCCTCTCTGGACCCAGTGGCCATCGACCAGGCCTGTATTGACCTGGTAATGCAATCCGATGATCCGGGCAGGGAACACTTCATGGAGCGGGTGAACAGCCGCAACGGCATCCACACCATCGAGGCCGCAGCGGAATTGGGCTTCGGCTCCCGGGCGTATGATCTGACCGAACTGTAAGCATTGAAAGGAGCAACCTGCAATGAGCAAGATATTGATCGCCTATTTTTCCGCCAGCGGCGTCACGGCCCGCACGGCGAAGGAGATGGCAAAGGCCGCTGGAGCGGATCTGTATGAGATTTGTCCGGCAGAGCCCTATACCGCTGCGGACCTGAACTGGATGGACCAGAAGAGCCGCAGCACGCTGGAGATGAACGATCCAGCCTGCCGCCCCGCCATCGCGGCACCGGCGGCGGATCTGGACCAGTACGACACCGTGTTCGTCGGCTTCCCCATCTGGTGGTATGTGGAGCCCCGTATCGTGGACACGTTCCTGGAGAGATCTGATTTTTCCGGCAAGACGGTGATTCCCTTCGCCACCTCCGGCGGCAGCGGGATCGAGAAGGCGGAGCGGAGCCTGAAGTCCCACTGTCCCCAGGCCAACTGGAAGAAGGGCAAGCTGCTCAACCACATGGATGCGGCCGCCTGGACCAAAAGCGTGCTGAATTCGGGGTGCTGAAGCGCCGGGGCCGCAGGACACCGGCCTTGAGCAGGCGTTCCCAATACCCGGCACATCCGGCTGGGTGAGAGCTGTGGACGGACGCCCCGTGTTCTATTTGACACAGCGATGGGAAACCGGTATCATGTGTTTGAACAGCACTGGGACCATAGGCGCGGAATGCGTGCCGGAAACCCATGGAAACAAGAGAGGGAACTGCCATGCCGAGAGGATCAGAAGAGCTGACGAACGCGCGGAAAGCGGAGATTGTCAATGCCTGTGCCGTACTCTATGAGACCAGGAGCTTCAAGGAGATCACGCTGAAGGAGATCGGGGAGAAGACCTCTTTCACCAGAACGTCGATCTATAACTATTTCCAGACAAAAGAGGAGATCTTTCTGGCTCTGTTCCAGCGGGAGTACGAGGCATGGATCGAGGATCTGGACGCCCTGCGCTGCGGACACCGGAAGCTGTCCGTGGATGCTTTCTCCGACGAGCTGGCCCGCACACTGGAGCGGCGGGAGCGGCTGCTGAAGCTGATGGCCGTGAATCACTATGATATGGAGGCCAACAGCCGGATCGAAAATCTGGTGGCGTTCAAGAAGGCGTATGGCGGCTCCCTGCTGGCCGTGACCCACTGCCTGGAGAAGTTTTTCCCCCGGATGACGGATGAGGACGTGCAGGGATTCCTCTATGCTTTTTTCCCGTTCATGTTCGGTATTTACCCCTATACCGCAGTAACGGAGCAGCAGCGTACGGCTATGGAGCTGGCGGGCGTCGGCTATGTCCGGATTTCTGTCCGGGAGCTGACGCGGTCGTTTACCGCCAAGCTGCTGCAGGGATTTCAAATGTGAGGGAGGAGGTCCGCCGGACCCGGCGTTCCGTTTCCTGTCTGAATGACAGCCCTGCGCCGGACCGGCGCGGGGCTGCTTTTCTTGGGTGGAAGCGGCGGAAGACTGTGGGGATGCCGCCTTCCCGACAGGAGCTGCCGGGAAGGGAGCTGAAATCCTGGAGGGCCGGTTGGAAGCACCCGGACGCTGCGGCCCGCTGGCCCATGCGCCCGCCTCCAATCAAGCATAGAAGGCCGCCCTTGTAGGTGCCCGGGACCGTTTCTCAAACCGGAAGGGTGCCATGATCCACCCCGGTATGTTACCGAAAAAGACTGCGGCTCCGCATTTTGGGGTTTCCATTTTGGGAAAATTGGGCTATGATGAAACAAAATGGGCCCCGATACCAGCACAGGGCAGAAAGGCGTTCCTATGGATATCAAACAGTTGTATTATTTTACGGCGGTGGCACAGGCGGGCAGCTACTCCAAGGCAGCAGAGAGTCTGGCGGTGTCGCAGCCCACGCTGTCCGTCACGGTCAAAAAACTGGAGGAGGAGCTGGGTGTTCAGCTCTTTTACGCCTTCAACCGGGAGCAGCACCTGACCGACGAGGGTCTGCGCCTGTGGACCAAGGCCAAGCAGATCCTGGACCTGTATCAGGAGACGCTGGACGATATGAAGACCACCAACAAAAACAGCTCCGGCAAATTCACCCTGGGCCTCTCTCCGCTGTTCGGCGCCTGCTTTTTCGGCGACTTGATCCCCAATTTCTCCATGGAGTATCCCAATATTGAGATCAAGATGATTGAGGACGGCGCCTACCGCATCGACCAGCGGATCGAGCGCGGCGAGGTGGATATCGCCGTCACGCTCAATTCCAAACGCCTGTCCTCCTTTGCTTACTGTCATTTTTCCACCCAGAGGAACGTGGCGCTGCTTCACAAGAGCCACCCGCTGGCGAAGGAGCCCTCCGTCACGGTCTCCCAGCTCCGGGATGACTCTTTCGCCATCTTCAATCAGGACTTCATTCTCCACGAACAGATCGTGGACGCCTGCCATGCGGCCGGTTTCCGGCCGAAATTCGCCCTGCTCAGCTCCCAGTGGGATTTCATGGTGGAGCTGGTGTCAAAAAACCATGCGGTTTCCATCCTGCCCAAGCCGGTGCTGGACAAGCATCCGGATCCCAACGTGTGCTGCGTGCCCATGAGCGACAGCATGAAATACTGGGACATCGTGCTGGCCTGGAACAAGGACAAGTATATGCCGAAAGCCTGCGCGCTGTTTCTGGATTACTGCAAGCACCATCTCCCGCCGGATGACCTTTAAGACGGGTATTGAAGCGAGCTATTATTTTTTATAATAATATTTTTTGAATAATATTATAGAATTGGAATTTTACAATAAAAATTCTATATAATTTTTGATAAATTAAATTATTAAAATTTATATATTCTTCCGCTATGATAAACATTGGAAGCACTGCCGGCCGGCGGCTTTTCTGTGTGAACCCCGGATCCGTCCAGAGTTGTAGCCTGGACCAGATCTACATTCTGATAGCGGGAGGAAGAAAGCCTTTATGTTAAGTTTGGTTGGCATTATTGTCGGCCTTGCGCTGCTGATCTTTTTGGCATTCCGTGGAAAATCCCTGCTTTGGGCCGCTCCTGTCTGCGCGCTGCTGGTGGCCTTCACCGGCGGGCTGGACATGTTTACCGCCTATACGCAGAACTACATGGAGGGTATGGTCGGCTTCGTCAAGGAGTGGTTCCCGGCGTTTATGCTGGGCGCGATTTTTGGCCAGATCATGCAGGATTCCGGCGGCGCGGTCTCTTTGACGAAAGCCGTTGTAAAGCTGGTCGGGCGGGACAAAGCGATCTTTGCCTCCGTCCTGTGCGGCGGTGTGCTGGCTTATGGCGGGATCTCAGGCTTCGTCATCATTTTCTCCATGTATCCCATTGTGCTGGGGCTGTTCAAGGAGGCTGACATTACCCGGCGCCTGATTCCGGCCACGATTATGACCGGCGCTTTTACCTTTGCCATGAGCGCGATGCCCGGCACGCCGACGATCCAGAACCTGATTCCCACAGAGTATTTCGGAACCACCGCCACGGCGGCGCCTGTGATCGGGATTGTGTGCACCATCATCATGTTCGTGGGGCCTGTCCTGTGGCTGAGCTGGCGGGCCAAGAAGTTCCGTGCCGCGGGCGAGGGGTATGACGAACCGGATGAGATGCCGGAGGAGGTGCCGGACGATAAGCTGCCCCCGGCCTGGTGCTGCTTTATCCCCTTTGTGGTCATTGTGATCCTGCTGAATGTGTTCAAGATGAACATCGTGGTGTGCCTGCTGGCGGGGATCCTGCTCTCCCTGGTGTTCCTGTTCCTGATGGGAAAGGTGCGGGGCAGTGTGTATCTGACCAATGTAGGTGAGACCTGCAACAAGGGCTGCCAGAGCGCAGTGTCCGCCATTATGAACACCGCGGCAGCGGTAGGCTTCGGCTCCGTTGTGAAGATTACCCCGGGTTTTGCGTTCCTGTCCGAGCTGGTTTTGGGAATCGGCGGCAGTCCCCTGATCGCAGAATCCATTGCCATCAATGTCCTGGCTGGTGCCACAGGCTCCGCCTCCGGCGGTCTCCAGATCGCCCTGGACGCTCTGGCGGATAACTTTATTCAGATGTCCCAGACCTCCGGCATTCCTCTGGCGGTGTTCCACCGGGTTGGCTCCATCGCCTGCGGCGGACTGAACACCATGCCCCATGACGGCGCGGTGGTCACCTATCTGTCCTACTGCAAGATTTCCCACAAGCGCGGATACTTCGATATGTTCATAGTGGCCGGCGCAATTCCCATCCTGGCCAATATCGTTGCCATCATTCTGGGTACCATCGGCATCGTCTGACGCTTCGGACGAGATCAAGATACAAGATAAATGATTGAGGAGGAAATCATGATGACTATGAAATCCGCATTGATTACCGGTGCTGCGTCCGGTATCGGCAAGGCCTGCGCCGAGCGCATGGCGCAGGAGGGGTACGGCGTCGTGGTGGCGGATGTGAATCTGCCCGCTGCGGAGGAACTGGCTGCCAAACTGGCAGCAGAGGGCCTCTCCGCCATCGCCGTCCACATGGATGTGGCCGATGAGCAGGAGGTGGAGGCTGGTTTTGACAAGATGATGGAGACCTACGGCTCCTGCGATCTGGTCATGTCCAATGCCGGTGTGCAGATCGTCCACCCCTTTGAGGAGTATCCCTTCGCGGACTGGCGGAAGATGATGGCCATTCACGCCGACGGCGCCTTCCTGGTGTCCCGGGCGGCTTACCGCCGGATGAAGGCCTCCGGCAAGGGCGGCCGGATCGTGTTCACCGGCTCCGTACAGTCCTTCGTGGGCTCCAAGCTGAAAGAGCCCTACAACTTCGCCAAGCACGGCGTGGCCGGACTGGCAAAAGCCATCGCCCGGGAGGGCGCCGAGTACGGCATCTACACCTATACCATCTGCCCCAGCTTCATCAAGACGCCGCTGGTGGAAAAGCAGATCCCCGAGCAGGCGGCTTCCCTGGGCATTACGGAGGAGGAAGTGGTGAAGAACATCATGCTGCGGGATACCGTGGACGGGGTGTTCACCACGGTGGAGGATGTAGCCAACACGCTGGTATTCCTGTCCAAGGATCAGGGCGCTCTGACGGGCCAGTCCCTGCGGCTGACCCACGGCTGGGCCATGATGTAATAGAATCATAGGAATCATAAAAGGAGGCAGCTATGGAACGAATTGCGGTTTATGGAGCGGGCACCATCGGTTCCTGCCAGGCCACGCTCATCATCGGCAACGGCCTGCCCTGCACGGTCATCGGACACTCGGAGCGGGGGCTGGAGCGGTGCCGGAAGTCCATCGAGCAGAACTGGGATGACCTGATCGCCGAGGGCCTGGCTACGGAGGGCAACAAGCAGGCCGCCATGGCCCTGGTCACCATCACCAACGACCCTGCCGCTCTGCAGGAGCACACCTTCGTCTTCGAGGCAGTGGCGGAGGGCACTGAGGAGAAGCGGGCCGTCTATGAGACCATCGAGCAGAACGCTGCGCCCAACGTGGTGATCGCCTCCTGCACGTCCTCCATCGACGCAGAGATCCTGGCGGGGCTGGTTTCCCACCCGGAGCGTCTTCTGATCGCGCATCCGTTCCAGCCGGTGCACATGCTGCCCCTGGTGGAGGTGGTGCGCCACGAAAAGACGGCGGAGGACACAGTGACCCGTACGCTGGCGCTGCTGGAGACGCTGCACCGGCAGGTAGTGGTGCTGAACCGCAGTGTGCCCGGCTTCCTGGTGAACCGTTTTGCCCAGGCGCTGTTCCGGGAGTCCATCTACCTCATTGAGCAGGGAGTCACCACCGCGGCGGACATTGACCGGGCGGTGAAGTACGCCGTGGGAATGCGCTATGCATCCATCGGCCTGCTGGAGTATTTCGACGCCGTGGGATACGAACTGGAGAGCGCCATTGCAAAGAACGTCTATCCGGACCTGTGCGGCACCCGGGAGCTCCAGCAGCTGGTGCTGGACGGCCTGGCCACCGGCAAGACCGGGCAGGCGGCGGGGCAGGGCCTGTACGACTGGTCTCAGAAGGACGCGGACGACTTCCGCCGCCGTAAGCAGAGCCCGTACTTTGCGGGCGTTAAAGAGTGGGCCATGCCCGATGTGAAGTGACCGCTCGCAGCTGATTCAAAAGCAGAAGGACAGGCATCCGGAATCTCCGGATGCCTGTCTTTTTGGAAAGAGGGGAGCACACTGCGGCGTGCCGGGCTCTTTGCACACATGCCGTCCTGCCTGGAACGGTTTTCCACTTTCCGGATACGGAGCCGCCTGATCCCACAGGCCGGATTCGGAGAGGAGGACAATTGTTTCCATCAAAACGAAAATATTACTGTGCTTTAATTGGTGAAAAGTAAAATTACATTACAGGAAATTCACCCTTCTCCGATGCGGCGCGGACGGAGGCGGCCTGTTCAGTGCTGCCGCTGGCCCTCGGGCCGAACCGCCAGCAGGACCACGCCGCTCGCCAGCAGGACGAACTGGACGAAAAGAACGGCCGCCGGCAGCGTAAACGCCGGGTCCAGTGTCCCCAGGGTCAGGGGATACTGGGCGAAGAGGCGCCCGTTCCACAGCCCCAGCGATTCCGGCAGGGGGAGCGCCAGACAGACGGGAGAAACCAGCATCCAGACATAGAGCAGCCAGGGCCGGAGCATTCCCAACAGCCAGCCGCTGCCCAGTGCGAACACCAGCGGAGGGACCAGTGTGACCAGCGTGGGAAATACCAGGCCGCTCCAGCCATACCAGCCGAAATAGATCCCATAGAAGCAGGCGGCTTCTGAGATGCAGGCCAGCGCCAGCAGGGCGGTGCCGGTCAGAGCGGCGGCGCACCGGGCCAGGGCGTACCGGCGGGGCGGAAGGGGAGCCGCGTCTGTGAGCACTGCTGCCCGTCGGGCTTTTTCCGAGGTGAAGAAGGTCAGGAAAAACAGCGCCCCGATCCAGAGCAGCGGGAGCATCCGGCTCAGAAAGTCCCCGAAGCTCCAGGGGGAAAAGGGGCGGTGTGGGACACCCCGAGGATGGTCACGCGCCGCAGCACCTGCCAGCCGTAGAACAGGAGCACCAGCACAAGCCCGGCGAAAAATTTGTTCCACAGCAGGCGCTTGCACTCATAGAGAAAAATTTTACGCAAGGTTCAGGTCCTCCTCTGTCAGCCCGCAGGCGTTTAAAAAGTCTTGGTAGGTCAGATAGGGATACATGGGATCCAGCTCCCGGTTGAACAGGCCGCGGAGGATCCGGTCCATGGCCTCCTCGCCGCCGACCAGTTGCTCCGCTTTCAAAATCTTCAGGGGCATTTCGCAGTACTGCCGCACATAGCGGAGGCTATTGGAGATCTCCAGCCGCTCCTCTTCGGGCAGCGCCTCCAAATAGTCCGGATTGCGGACATAGAAGTTCAGGTAATAGTTGTCCACCGCCTGCTGCCACTGGTCCACATAGTGCTCCTGTGCGTAGGATGGGCCGTATCGCTCCTTGACAATACGGTAGGTGGTGTAGACCGTCAGGCCCTCTGCCGACCAGGGGCTGCTTTCATCCGACGCATCAAACATGTTTCCAAGGCCCCACCACTGATGGACCAGTTCGTGGATCATGACTTCTCCGGCTCCGCCGCCCTTGCCGGTATCGCTCAGATTGTCGGCGGTGAAGTCTGCCTCGTCCAGCAGACTGGCGCCGTTTGCGGCGTAGCCGCCGCCGGTCACCCGGCTCTGAATGAGCTTCAGGGTATCGCCGCTGCCGAAGGACAACATGCCGTAGTGCGCTGTACAGTAGTCCACCACCGACTTCACGGCCTCCGCCGCCCCGGCGGCCTCCATGACGGCCTGATGCTTGCGGCCGTAGTAGAATTCGATGTCCATGCCGCCGGCCTGGATATCCTGGCGGATGTAGTCCCCGGCATAGAGAATGCCGCCGGCGCTGTTGGAGTCATAGCGCCAGGTTTTTGTGCCGTCTGTCTGTTCTGCGACGACCTCCGCCTTGCTGGCCCCGAAGGGGATGACCGACATGGATGCGGGAAGCGTGATCTCGATGGTGGTGGGATAACCGTTTTCCCCCGGCAGCACGTTCATCAGGCGGGGAGACAATCCGGCATTTTCCAGGCATAGGTATTCAGAGCTGATCTCCGTGCCGCCCTGCATGATGGACACATTCCGGTTTTCCCGGGGAAAGCCACCGTAGTCCATAGTCAGTTCGATCTCCCGGTCCGACGGGAGGGCCACCTCCAGCATGGCCTCGTTGTACTCCTGATAGTCGCTCACAGAGAAGGGCACTTCGGCGCCGTTGACCCGCACGTTGGAGATGGTATAGCCCGGATTGACGCCGAAGGCCGCTGTCCACGCCTGCCCGGAGGTGTTCCGGAACCGGTAGGCCGCCGTGCCGGAGACCGTCCCAGCGGTGGTGTCCGGGAATACCTGGGCGCTGCGGCTGGTGCAGACCACATTCTCCGCATAGGGAACCTGGTAGAAGTCCATAACCGTCTGGTCGGGGTTGCTGTGGTCCACCAGGGGCTGGGCGGCATAGGCAAAGCCGGAACAGGCCAGAAGCGACAGGGCGATGATAGGCCGGTGGGCCCGCCGCACGCTCCGGGCCAGGGAGCCGGGCAGCCCCTTCCCGTACTGCCGGATGCAGAGATACGACACCGTCCAGATCCCCGCCAGGGCCGCCAGCCAGGTGAGCCGCATCCAGGCTACGGACCGAAAGATGCGGAAATTGGAGAAATCGTCCGACAGCGCCCACACGCAGGGGTTCAGCCAGCAGAGCTGCCAGTTGTCCGCCCAGACAGTCAGGCTCAACGCCGCAAAGGCGGCAAAGAGCACCAGGGACAGGTCCGCCCGCCGGGTATATTGATAGGCGGCAGAGGCAGCCAGAATAGACAGCGGGAGCGCCAGTCCCATGAACAGCAGGTACGCCAGGACATAGTCGCCCCCGTCAAAGATGGAGCCGATCAGCCCACAGCTGATGGGAAGCCACACCAGCATGGTGAGGACCAGCGCCAGTCCGGCTGCCGCCAGCAGGGCCGGCAGGCGTACCAGCGCCGCAGCTAGAGGAGAAACAACCGCATTGGTGAGCACCTCCACACGGCTGCGGCCGGCCCGGTCCAGCTCATATACTGTGAGCAGGCCGAAGAGAATACCGCCCGCCGCCCCTCCGGCCAGGGCCGGATTGGCCAGGTACATGGAGAGCATGGTGCTGGCAATGGCCGGCTTGTAGAGGACGAGTCCTACTGCGGGGGAGATGACGGTCAGAAGAACGATGAGCCAGGTCATGCGGCTGTGCAGAAGCCGTCCCAGCTCCAGGGGGAACAGACGCAGGAGCTTCATTGTACCGCCTCCCGTGAGATGAGATAGAGGTAGGCGTCCTCCAGAGACGGTTCCGACCGCTGGACATAGGCGGGCAGCGCGTCCGCCACTGCGCGGCATCGGACGCCCTGGCTGGTGTTGACCCGGGCGGTGATGTGCAGGCCCTGCTCCTGACCGGCTTCCCGTTCCCAGAACACGCCCACATGGCCCTCTGCCGCCTGAATCAACTGCTCCGGCGTGCCGGTGAACAGGATTTGCCCGTGGTCGATGACCACCAGCCGGTCACACACCGACTGCACGTCCTCGATAATGTGGGTGGACAGCAGTACCAGCCGGTCCTGGGCCGTGCGGGAGAACAGGTTGCGGAAGTGGATGCGCTCCTCCGGGTCCAGCCCCACCGTCGGCTCATCGAGGATCAGGAGGGGAGGGGCGCCCAGCAGGGCCTGGGCGATGCCCACCCGCTGGCGCTGTCCGCCGGACAGGCTGCGGATGCGGGCGCGGGCCTGCCCCTCCAGATTGACCGTCCGGATCACCTCGCGGACGGCTGTTCCGGAGTCCCGCAGCCCCTTCAGGGCGGCCATATAGTCCAGGAACTGGGCCACGGTGAGCTCGTTGAACAACCCGAAATCCTGGGGAAGATAGCCCAGCTGGGCCTTCAGCTGCCGCTCCGTCTTGAGAAGGGGCTGTCCGTCCACCAGAATGGAGCCGGATGTGGGGAGCAGGGCGGCCACCAGCAGCTTCATCAGAGTGGACTTGCCCGCGCCGTTTGGCCCCAGCAGGCCGATGAGGCTGGGAGACCGGAGCTCCAGACTCAGGTTCTGCAGGGCCTGTTTTCCGCTGGGGTAGGTCATGCTGACGTTTTGAATGTTGATTTCCATGTGATCGGGATCCTTTCTGCTTGGGATACGGAAAGGATACCATGGCTGTGTGGAGGGGAGTTGGAGATTATGTGTGGTTTGTGTGGAGAAGCGGACACCGGGAAATATCCTGCCAAAAAGGTTCGCCGCAGAACATTTCTGTTTTGCGGCGGACTCGTTTTCTTCCATATACATTGGCGGAGCAGTCAGGGATGCAGGGAATAGAATTTGTTCAGGCGCTCGGCCAGCGCCTTTGGGTTTTCTTCATTCACAACATGGCCGGTATGTTCGATAAGCTGTAATTCCGCGCCAGGGATGTTCTGCGACAGGTATTGGGCGGAGCGGATATTCGAACGGTCCTTTTCCCCGCAGATGATGAGGACGGGACACCGCATACCGCGCACTCTGCCGCTGAAATCCAGCTTCTTCATGGAATTGCCCAAGACAAACGTGCTCTCTTTATCAAAGGCCATGGTGTCAAAAACGGATCTGGGCAGAAAGCGGAAAATCAGGTTTTGGATACCGAACGCCGCCTTGGGAATTTTATGAGGCGTCCCGATCAGGACCAGCGTTTTTACCTTTTCGGGGAAGTCCAGCGCATAGTTCAGCGCCAGGATACCGCCCAGTGAAAGACCGCACAGATGGACCGCTCTGCCGACGTGATCACAGTATTCTGCAAACGCCCCATAGAGGCTCGGATAGCTTGCTGTTTTCCCGGCAAGCAGGGCACACAGGTCCGGACACAGCAGCTCCTCTTTGCCATCCATGCAGGAGACCGTTTCCTTCCAGCTTGCCGCCTTGTGTCCAGAACCATGAACCAGGATTTTTTTCGCCATACGCAACCTCCTTGGCCTGATCTATGCAGCTTCTCCGCTTGTACGATGTCTCAGCGTATACTTGAAACGGTCACATCTGCGGAAGAAAGTCCGGAATGGGCAGAAAACTAAAACCTTACAGTCGCTTTTACCCCTTCCTCCGTATTCTCAATGGTACACACCGCGCCGTGCCGGTCCAGGATCATTTTCACCAGATAGAGCCCCAGTCCGCTGCCGCCGGTGCTCCGGTTCCGGGAACCCTCCTCCCGGTAAAAGGCTTCAAACAGGTGGGGCAGGGCATCTCCGCTGACCCGCGCTCCGGTGTTCTCCACACTCAGGGCGGGGCGGCCCTCCAACCGGCCGCACCAAACCCGGATTTCCGCCCCCTCCGGCGAGTAGCGGGAGGCGTTGGAGAGCAGGTTGCCCACGGCCTTCCCCAGCAGGGAGGCGTCTGCGGGCACGGTAATCCCCGGGGTCAGTGCGGACACCAGCTGCTGGCCCCGCTGCTCCAGCAGCTCCCGGTCCAGAGCCAGTTGCTGCGCCATCAGGGCGGACAGGTCCACGGGCTCCTGCCGGACGGCGGCAGATCCGGACTCCATGCGGGAGATGGACAGCATCTCGCCGATCAGGCGCTCCATCCGGCCGGTTGTCTGGAGAGAGCGGAGCAGGTACTTGTCCCGGTCCTGATATACGCCGACGCCCTCCAGCATCCCGGCCAGCTGTCCCTTCAAAATGGTGACGGGCGTCTTCAGCTCGTGGGAGGCGGCGGAGAAAAAGGCCATCCGCTGTCGGTCCAGCTCCCGCTCCCGGGCCACCTCCCCCCGCAGGGCCTGGTTGGCGGTCTCCAGGTCGGTGAGGGCGGCAGACAGCCGCCGGGCCATTTTGTCCAGACTGCGGCCCAACTGGCCGATCTCGTCCCGGCGCCGCTCCCCGCACACCCACTGGAGGTCCAGCTCCGCCATCCTGCCAGCGATGCCGTTCAGCCGCACGATGGGCCGGGTGATATACCGGGAGTACCCGAACGCACACAGCAGGGAGAAGGCCAGCAGCGCCAGAGCCAGCCAGGGGGCCACCCGCCCCAGGGCCTCCACCGCCTGGTTGGCCAAGCGGAGCTGAGGGGAGACCAGCAGCTGGTAGGTCCCCTCCTGGTCGGCAAAGGTGATCTGGGTGGTGAGGATCCCCGTCTGAGTGGCGGTCACCACACCGTCGGCCCGGTCAATCTGCACCTGATAGGTGTCGGCCTCATAGGTCTGGACCGAGTTGTCCGCCCCGGACATGGTGACGGCCACCTGCCAGTCCTCCTCCGGCAGGACCAACAGGGAGCCGGTGTCCGCCTCCGCCCCGCCGGGGGCCGTCAGGGCTACCTCCGCCCCGCTCTCCCGGACAAAGGCGTCCAGGATGGGCCCCGCGTCGGCCAGATTGGTCTGCGCCAGCTGCTGGGTGAGGTCGGCTACCTGGGCCTGGAGCCGGTCGCTGATCACAGCGGTGTAGGTGATGGGGGTGGCCCAGGCAATCAGGGCGAAGGTGAGTCCCCCTGCCCCCAGCAGCAGCAGGAAGGTAAGCAGAAAAATACGCACCGTCAGGCTTTCAGCGAGTTTCCTTCGCAGCACGGTAGCCCACCCCTCTCACGGTTTCAATATAGTCCCGCCCCAGCTTGTGGCGGAGGTTTTTGATGTGGCTGTCCACCACCCGTTCATCCCCGAAGAAGTCGTAGCCCCACAGCCTGGAGAGCAGCATCTCCCGGGTGAAGACCCGCCCCGGCGCGGCCAGAAAGGTGCGCAGCAGCTCGAATTCCCGGGCCGTCAGATCCAGGGGACGGCCGTCCAGTGCAGCCTCCCTGGTGTCCAGGTCCACCACC
Source organism: Dysosmobacter welbionis (assembly GCF_005121165.3). NCBI lineage: Bacteria > Bacillati > Bacillota > Clostridia > Eubacteriales > Oscillospiraceae > Dysosmobacter > Dysosmobacter welbionis. The sequence continues at coordinate 3,460,419 of NZ_CP034413.3, forward strand.
AGATCCCGGTAATGCAGGCGGCTTTCCGCCGCTTCGCCGCTCCGGCGAAGGATCACCCGGATTTTCTCCAGCAGGACCGGCATGGAGAAGGGCTTGGTCACGTAGTCGTCGATATTCAGGCCGAAGCCCCGGAGCTGCTGCGTCTCTCCGTCCAGAGCCGTGAGCATCAGAATGGGCACCTGGGACTGGCGTCGGATCTGCGCGCAGACCCCGAAACCGTCGATTTTCGGCAGCATGATGTCCAGCAGGACCAGGTCAAAAGACTGGGCGCGGAACAGGTCCAGGGCCGCCGCGCCGTCTCCGGCCACAGCGGCCGCATAGCCCGCGTCCTGCAGATAGGCGCACAGCAGCTCCTGCAGCTCCGGCTCATCCTCCACGATCAGAATTCGTTTCATCAACAATCACCGGGAAAAAGTATAGCACAGGATTGTGAATTTATCATGGAGAATTTCATTTCCCCCTGTGTGGGGAACAGACCTCCGTTTCCAGCAGCGGCCGCCTGCTGCGTGACCGGTCCCATTGACCAGTGGGCACCGGAGCTGTGACAGGACGATTCCCAGATCCGGTTCGTGGGCTTTGACTTCTTCTGCATCCAGGTGTTCAACCCGCGTGAAAACTCCAAGGACATGATGACCATTGACAACCGACAGAAATGTGAACTCCCGGCTGAAGGCCCTCCCCGTGGACTGGAACTACACCATCCCCTTCGGCCCGCTCCACGCCCACGGGTCCGCAGTTACTGTCAAACGGTTCCTGAGCGCGGCGAGGGCGGTATTTTCCCTTTGATCCCGCTTCACGGGCTGTAACGGAAAGGTATATGCCCATAGCTTTTGAGGCTTCTCCGGAAATCTCAATTTTTTATAATAGCCCCAGAACGGCCGCTATGCGGGAAGAGAACGATACATAATTTGATTTTTGAAAATGGGACGCGGTTCATTTCCGGGGCCAGGTGTCTGAAGAAATATCTGGCCAGCTTTTTGAGAAAAACGGATCGAATATGCTGCTGGTCGCAGACAGCAGCGGTGGGGAGCGGGACGCGGAGCACGGGACGAAGTGCCCGCCAGGTCCACCTGCCCTGCCCCAGCAGCGAGGCGGCAGGCGGCCCGCCTGTGCCGAAAGCCCGCCTCGGGGGAGTCCACCGGCTGACCCGAAAGAAAAAAAGAGCGGCATATCCCTATGGATATGCCGCTCTCCTCTGCGCGAAGGCGCACCGGGGGAGACCGTTTCCGCCCGGTGCGCGTTTCTTATGGGATTTCCTCCGGTGCACGGAGCTATCCGGCTGCTCGGGGCGTCAGTTCTCCAGGTCCTCCTGCAGGGATTCCACCAGGGCGTCCGCCAGCTGATCCAGCTCTGCGGCCTTGTCCGCCTGAAGGGAGGAGGCCAGGGACAGCCGCTCGTTGAGCACCGTCATGTTCTTGAGTTCCTCGTCGATGAAGGCCTGCATCAGGTCTCCGGACTTGCAGGCCCAGGAGCCGTTCTCGATGATGGCGAAGGTGCGGTTCTGGAGGTTCAGGGCCTTCATGTCCTCCAGATAGCTCTTCATCACCGGGTAGATGCCCAGATTGTAGGTAACGGAGGCCAGGACGATGTGGCTGTACTTGAAGCTTTCGGCAATCAGGTAGGACACATGGGTGTTGGACACGTCGTACAGGGCCACGTCGGTGATGCCCCGTTCGCAAAGCTTGGCGGCCAGCGCCTGGGCGGCTGCCTCGGTGTTGCCGTACATGGAGGCGTAGACAATCAGCACGCCCTTGACTTCCGGCTCATAGCGGCTCCATTTGTCGTACTTGTCGATGAAGTAGCCCAGATCCTTCCGCCACACGGGACCATGAAGGGGGCAGATATACCGGATCTGGTCCAGGATGCCGCCGGCCTTGCCCAGCAGCAGCTGGATGTGGGGGCCATACTTGCCCACGATGTTGGTGAGGTACCGGCGGGCCTCGTCGATCCAGTCCCGGTCGAAGTTCACCTCGTCGGCAAACAGCTTGCCGTCCAGGGCGATGAAGGACCCAAAGGCGTCGGCGGAGAAGAGGACGCCGTTGGTGGTATCAAAGGTCACCATGGCCTCGGGCCAGTGGACCATGGGAGCTCCCACAAAGGTGACGGTGTGGTCGCCGAAGGAATAGGTGTCGCCCTCCTTGACCTGGATGCACTCGTGACCGTCCACATGGAAGCCGAACTGGCGCATCAGCATGAAGGCCTTCTCCGTGGAGATGATCCGGACCTTGGGATAGCGCAGCAGGATCTCCTCGATGGAGGCGCCGTGGTCCGGCTCCATGTGGTTGATGACCAGATAGTCCAGAGGCGTTCCGTTCAGCAGGTATTCGAGGTTCTCCAGCAGCTGGCGGCAGGCGGACCAGTCCACCGTGTCAAACAGGACGCTCTTTTCGTCCAGCAGCAGATAGGCGTTGTAGCTGACCCCCTTGGGGATGGGGTGGATGTTCTCAAACAGAGCCAGACGGTGGTCATTGGCGCCGACCCAATAGAGATTTTCGGTAACAGTTCTCACACAATGCATGCAGAAATCCTCCTTTACTCACAGATGACAGGCCGTTACGCCTCAATGAACTGGTCCTTGGGCTCCGCGCACTCCGGGCAGACCCAGTCCTCCGGCAGCTTTTCAAACAACGTGCCGGGGGCGATGTCACCGTCCGGGTCGCCCAGCTCGGGGATGTACTCATAGCCGCAGCCGCCGCAGACGTATCGCTTGCCGATGGGCTCCGGCTTGGGGAGACGGGGCCGCTTCATCTTCACCATGGGCGGCGCGGGCTGCTTTTCGCCGGTGTCCAGAGCAGCGGTCAGCAGGGGCAGAATCTCGTTCACATCCCCAACGATGCCATAGTCGCAGTTTTTGAAGATGGGGGCGCCGGCGTTGGTGTTGATGGCCACGATGGTAGAGGCGTCCTTGATACCCTTCAGGTGCTGCACCGCGCCGGAGATGCCGCAGGCGATGTACAGGTTGCCGGTGAACTTCTGACCGGACATGCCCACATAGCGGTTCAGGGGCACGTATTTCAGCGTCTCCGCCACCGGACGGGAGGAGCCGATGGCCGCGCCGGCGGCCTTGGCCAGATCCTCAATGAGCTTCATGTTCTTCTTGCCGCCGATGCCCTTGCCGGCAGAGACCACCCGCTCCGCCTGGGCGATGGGGGTGTCCAGGGGGATGCCCACAGTGAAGTCGTGGCCGTCCTTCTTCAAATGCTCCACCAGGGCGGCCACCTGCTCGGCGGGGGAGCCGTCCCGCAGGATGACCTTCTTCCGCACACCGGTGACGGGCGCGGGCTTCTTGGGCTGGCTGGAGGAACCGCCGGAACTCTTGGGGGCCTTGCCCAGGATATGGGAGGCGATGACCACCCGCTGGATCTCGTTGGTGCCCTCGTAGATGGTGGTGATCTTGGCGTCCCGGTAGGCCCGCTCCACCTCCATACCTTTCATGAACCCGGCGCCGCCGTGAATTTGCAGGGCGTCGTTGGTGACCTCCAGGGCGATGTCGGAGGCGTACATCTTGGCCATGGCGGATTCCATGCCGTAGGGGGCGTGCGCCTCCTTCAGCTCGGCGGCGGAGTACACCAGGAACCGGGCGCAGCGGAGCTTGGTGGCCATGTCGGCGATCTTAAAGGAGATGGCCTGCTGGAAGCCGATGGGCTTGCCGAACTGGATGCGCTCCTTGGAGTAGGCCACGGCGGCGTCATAGGCCCCCTGGGCGATGCCCAGCGCCTGGGCCGCGATACCGATGCGGCCGCCGTCCAGGGTGGACATGGCGATCTTGAAGCCGTCGCCCTCCTTGCCCAGCAGGTTCTCCCTGGGCACTTCCACATTGTCAAAGATCAGCTCGGCAGTGGAGGAGGAGCGGATGCCCATTTTGTCGTAGTGGTCGCCGAAGTAGAAGCCCTTCCAGCCCTTCTCCACGATGAAGGCGCTGATGCCCCGGGTGCCGATATCCGGTGTGGTGACGGCAAAGACCACATAGGTGTCCGCCTTGGGGGCGTTGGTGATGAAGATTTTGCCGCCGTTGAGGACATAGTGGTCGCCCTTCAGGACGGCGGTGGTCTCAGTGCCGCCGGCGTCGGATCCGGCGTTGGGCTCCGTCAGGCCGAAGGCGCCGATCTTCTCGCCCTTGGCCAGGGGCACCAGGTACTTGCGCTTCTGCTCCTCGGTGCCGTAGGCGAAGATGGGCCAGGAGCCTAAGGAGACATGGGCAGACAGGATGACGCCCGCGCCGCCGTCCACCCGGGCCAGCTCCTCCACGGCGATGGCGTAGCTCAGGGCATCCAGCCCGGCGCCGCCGTACTCCGCGGGGAAGGGGATGCCCATGAGGCCCATCTCGCCCAGCTTCCGGATGGCCTCGTCCGGGAACTCGTTCTGCTGGTCCAGCATGAACGCGATGGGTTTGATCTCCTCCTCCGCAAACGCACGGACTTTAGCGCGGAGTTCCTCGTGTGCCTGTGTGGTCTGAAACAGCATAGTCGTACCTCCTCTTTAATCTTGATAAAATTTATCAACTTTCAAGCAAAAGAAAAACTGTCAAATCAGGGGTCCGTCAAAATCTCCTGCAGGCTGTGGGCCCGCAGCTCCTCGTCCAGCTTGTTCTGAATCTCAGCCAGCTTGCAGTGCACGGTGCAGCCGCCGTGGCAGCTGCGCCAGGGGCATTGATACGCCGGATCCATGCAGGAGCTCAGATTCCCGCGTTCTCCCATGGCCTTCATCAGGTCATAGAGGCTGGTGCCGGTCAAATCCGCCGACAGCCGACAGCCGCCCGCCGTTCCGCGGACCACCTCCACCAGTCCGGCCTTCTCCAGCTTTTTCAGGATTTTATAGGCAAAGGCCTGGGGGAGGAGTTCATCCTGTGCGATCTGTCCCGCGGTATGCAGTTTTCCATCCAACAGTGCCCGCAGGATGCGCAGGGCGTAATCTGTCTCCCGGGTAATGACCAATGCCGCGTTCTCCTTTTATACGTCGTATTGTTAATTGGAGAATACCAATTTGGATATTTTTTGTCAAGTATCGGATGCAACCCTATAAAAAGTTTGGCAGTGTTCCATAAAAAACCAGTCGTGATTTTGATAAAATGCCGGGGCGGACGCCCTGGGACTCACGGTGGGCCCACCCGCCGGGGGACAGCCGGATATCGGTGTCGTTGCCGGGGAACACACTGTTCTGAAAGTCCGGCGCGGGGTCTGAGGGAACCGATTTCAGCAGGACGGCGATGCCGTTGTATTCAAACGTATTTTCGTTGTATAGGGAGTGGCCGGGAGTGCCATCGGTGCAGTTGAAACGGAACCGATTGCCCGTAAAGGTGCAGCCGGATGTGTGCTCCAGGCGGAGATCGAAAAGGCGGTGTCCCAGACGGTGAAGGTGCAGCTGCTGACCGGCTCTACGACGGCGAGGTCTTCCGCTGTGAGCTGTGGCTGCCGTCCGCCTCTTGACAGCGGCGGGCGATCTGCTATAATTCTGATAAAGTTCGCACCATGCCTGCTGACAGGGGTGATAGCTGCAGCCCCTTTCGGGCGCCGGCCGCGAGTCGCGGCCGGTTGGCTGGATTCTGGCGTATGCGCTTCGCGCAGGCGAGCCCGCTTGCGGTATTGGAGCACACCTGCGATGTGCTGGAAGATACCGCCGCGCGGTTCCCCATACAAATTTGTATCGCTCCGTAGGCATGAGAAGGGAGGAGAGCACTTGATTGTCTATCGGGAGCTCTCCTCCCTTGTGCGGGATCTGGGGATCCCCGCCGGGACGCTGTATGCCGTCAGCAATACACTGGACCGCCATTACATCCGCAGGCAGCTCCCCAAGTCCTCCGGCGGTGTGCGGGAGCTGTCGGTCCCGGACCCGCTGCTGAAGCACATCCAGCGCCAGATCCTGCGGGTGCTGCTGGTCCACATGCCTGTGTCCCCCTACGCCACGGCCTATCGATACGGCGGCAGCACCCTGTGCAATGCTGCGCCCCATGTGGGAAAGCCCTGTGTTTTGAAGCTGGACATCTGTCATTTTTTTGACAGTATCCTGTATTCCGCTGTGAAGGAAACTGCCTTTCCAGCTGAGGTTTATGCAGAGAACTTACGTATTCTGCTGGCTATGCTGTGCTACGGGTGGGATCGGCTGCCCCAGGGGGCGCCCACATCCCCCTGCATCACCAATATCCTTATGCGGGACTTTGACAACGAGGTGGGGGCCTGGTGCCGGGAGAGGCAGATCGCTTACACCCGGTACTGCGACGACATGACGTTCTCCGGCGATTTCGCCCGGGATGAGGTGCTCCGGTGCGTGGAGCCCCGGCTGCGGGCGCTGGGGTTCTATCTCAATCCCGGAAAGACAAAATGGCTCCCGGCAGACCGCCGGCAGCTTGTGACAGGTATTGTGGTCAACAAAAAGTGCAATGTCCCGTCCGAAGAGCGCCGTGCACTGCGCCAGGAGCTGCATTTCTGCCAAAAATTTGGCATCTCCGGCCACATGGCGCGAGCCGGGATCGACGGACCGGAGGACCGCTACCTGGCTCAGCTCCTGGGCCGGGTCAACTACCAGCTGCAGATCACGCCGGGAAGGCGGGAGCTGCAGGAAGCCCGGGACTGGCTGATCAAAGCACAGCCGCAATACGGCGGAGGGCGGGAGACATCTCCGGCAGAAAAACAGATATTGTGACATGGAAAAAGCGGGAACATCACGTAGATGTTCCCGCTTTTTCGGCTTTTTCCGAAGAGCTCGGGAGAATATCCCCGGCACATAAACCGCCGTCTGTAAGGTAAAATAAGGAGGATCTTTTGTTGAGGAGGTCTGCAAATGTCTGAACTTACGATTTCCAGTGAACGACTCACAGCCTTTGCTGCGCACCTGCGTGCCGAGGAGCGCAGCGCCGGTACCATCGAGAATTACCTGCGCCACATCCGGGCATTCGCCGTCTGGCTGGACGGCTCTCCGGTGACAAAGGAGACGGCGGCAGCCTGGAAAGAGCATCTGCTTACGCAGGACTATGCGCCGGCAACGGTCAATGCCATGCTGGCGGCGCTCAACGGCCTGTTTCACTTTCTGGGCTGGGACGGGTGCCGGGTAAAATTTCTGAGAGTCCAGCGCCGGCTGTTCCGGGACGCGGGCCGGGAGCTGACACGTCCGGAGTACGAACGTCTGATGGAGACGGCCCGTTCCAGAGGACAGGAGCGGCTGGCGCTGCTTATGGAGACGATCTGCGCTACCGGCATCCGTGTCTCCGAAGTGCAGTATATCACCATGGAGGCAGCAAAACGGGGCCGGACGGATATCTTTTTAAAAGGGAAAATCCGAACCATCCTCCTGCCGGAAAAACTTTGCCGGAAGCTGCTGAAATACGCGCAAAAACACAAAACCGCTTCTGGTGAGATCTTTCTCACCAGAAGCGGAAGAAGCTTGAGCCGCCGTCAGATCTGGGCGGAGATGAAACAGCTGTGCAGATACGCAGGAGTGGAGCCGGGAAAAGTATTCCCGCACAATTTTCGGCACCTCTTTGCCACGATCTTCTACCGGGCCTGTAAGGATATTGTTCGATTGGCCGATGTGCTAGGCCACAGTTCCATCGAAACCACACGCATTTATCTGACGACCTCCGGTGCGGAGCACGCACAGCAACTAAACAGGCTGGGATTGATTTTATAGGACATAATTTATATTTTGACCATATAAAAGCGAAAATAAATATCTTTACTTACTGTATAGATAGTAATATTATACCATCTGGCATTTTGAAACACAAGACCCATCCCGTCTTTTGACACACAAAAAGAGCCGCAAAAATGAGAAAGATTGCGGCTTTTCTTTTCATACCCATCAGTGCCTGGAAGGCGCTGCTGGCGTGGCACTTTTTCTTTCTCACAGTGCAAACTGTGCAGAGCCAGATATTTTATATAGTCAAAATATAAATTTTGAAATAAAAATATTCTAAAGAGAAAAGGATCGAACAGACGCTGACCCGTGACACCCGGACAGCGCGCTAGACAGATACGGTGTCCAAGAAAACTCAGTAATCCACAGCGGACGAATCTGCGGTCTGCTTTCGTCTGCTGCTGGAGCATTTCCAGGAGCGGTCTCTAAATGAACCGCTTATCGTCAGTTGGGAGGAGGTGATGGGACATGCTCTGTGATTTTCCTGTTCGCAGTGTTTACAGGCGGTCTCCGGAGCGGGAGCCGCCTGTAAAGCGGCTGTATCATTGTGCGTTCTGAACCTGAAGCGCAGGGGTTATAAAGAAGTTATAAAAGGAGGAAACGAGAAAATGAAGAGAAAGTTGCTGTCTGTCCTGATGGCGCTCTGTCTAATACTGACGTTGCTTCCTACGGCAGTGTTTGCAGAGGAACTCACACCTCCGGAAGAATCCGGAGAACAGCAGGAAGAGCAGATCAAGGAGCCTTCGACTCCTGAAAAGGAGCCAGACGATCCGGAGAAAGAGCAGGAGGGAGAAGAGGACCTTCAGCCCAGTGACGGGGATCCGGAACTGCCCGCCGGTGACGGAGAGGATGAAAGGGATCCGCAGACGCCGGAAGACGGTGTACAGGACCCCACCGGGGAGGAAATCCCTGAAAATGGCAGCACCTCTGTGCCGAATGAGGTGCCGCTTCAGGAGATCATTCTTCTGGAGGAGTCCGCCGTTACCATGGAACAGAACGGCGGGACGACGGAATATGACTCCGTCAGTGCGGCCATCGACGCTACGCAAGCGTATAACAAAGACACCAACAAAGGGCTGTACACCATTACACTGAATGAGAACTTGGCTGAAGACGTGGTGATCCCGGAAGGCCGGTATATCAAAATCGACCTGAACGGCCACACCCTGACCAATAAGGAAAGTCATACGATCTTCAACAAAAGCACCCGGATTACCATTGTGGATACCTCCGCGGAGAAGACCGGCGTGGTGGATAACATCAGCCATGGCAGGGGTGCGGTGTACAACAACATCAATGCGGCCATCACCCTGCAGGGCGGCTCTTATACCCGCTCTCAGGAGGCCAGTACCGGCAGCGACGCAAGCGGCAGCAACAGCTGGTATGTGTTGAAGAACTTCGGCACCATGACCATCAAAGACGGCGTCACGGTGAAGTTTTCTGATAGCAACTCCGGCCTCTATTCCAGCCTGATCGGCAATGGCTGGCAGAACAGCTCCGCAGCGGAGGCTGGATCCAATGGTGAGCCCCAGCCCAGCGCGGGCGGGAAGCAAGCCAAGCTGACCATCAATGGCGGCACCTTTACCGGCGGCCAGATCACAGTAAAGAATGACGATTACGGAGAGCTGACCATTACCGGCGGCAACTTCACGCAGCCCGGCGAGAATCGCTATGCCGTATATAATGCCAACACGGCAACGATCTCCGGCGGCACATTTACCGCCGAGAGCACGGTTGTGGGCTCTGACTACTTTGCAGGCGAGGCCAACACCGGCAAGCTGACCATTTCGAAAGGAACATTCACCAGTGAGAGCAGCGGAACCGCCATTTCCATGGGGGCCGGCGCGGATCTCACGCTCACCGGCGGCACCTTCCAGACGCAGGGCGACGGCTCTTCGTACGTGATCAGTCTGGCAGAAACGGCCACAGCAGAAATTTCCGGCGGCAGCTTCCCCGGCGCCGAGGCGGCGCGGGTTGTCAACAGTTCCGACGCCTTCAGGGATGGTTACGGCGTGGTGGAAAATCCGGATGGCTCCCTCTCTGTCGGGGTGAAAGACGAGTCCGCCGAGGCGGTCGTGATTGCCCGGGATGGAAGCAGAACCAACTACCTGACTTTGAGTGCGGCTGCGAAAGCAGCGCCTGCCGGCAGCACCGTCCAGCTGCAGAAGAATCTCGTGCTCACCTCCGGCATCAGCACTGTAAATTATGGCGTGACCATTGATCTCAATGGCTATGATATTGACGGCACGGCAGTTACCAGCAGTGACGGCGCAGTGGCATTGAAGACGAATTACAGCAGTAAGCCGGTTGACGGCGTGGACTCCACTATGCGGCTCATCAACTCGGTTTCCGGGCAGGGCGGCACCATTCAGGCGAAGCTGCCTGTCAGCGTGAAATCCGGGAACAGTACGATTCCGCTGCCCGCCGAAATCGGCGCCGGCGTGACACTTGTGGTTCTGGAGGGCGGTACGGATGCTGTCAAGCTGGACAGCAGCGCGTATCTCCTATACAGTGAAACTGCGGCAGACTATATTGCCAACGGCGGCTTCCGGGTGAGCGTCGGCGGTGTCGACCGCATTTATGGCCGCTATGCCAATGCGGCGAGTGCTGCCGGGGACAATGCCGTCGTGACGCTTCTGCACGATTATACTGGAAGTGACAAGATCTATTCCGGCAGCCGCAGCGGCACGCTGAATCTTGCCGGCAGAACGTATACTTACACAGGCTCAGACGCGATTGTAGATGTCAATTATGAGAATGTCGGCCTCACCATCCAGAACGGCACCCTGATGGGGACAAGCCCTGAGGCAGATGGAGCTCAAGTGCTGTACAGCAACAGTTCCCTCACCCTGGAAGGTGTTACCGTCGACGTTAAGGGAGAAGATATCTACGGCATCGTCACCAACGGCACCAATGTGAAGAACGCCATCGCCCTGAAGAACAGCACCCTCAACGTGCCCAATGGGAACGGCATCTACTTCCCCAGCACCGGGACAGTGACCATCGAAAACTCCATCATCAACGCCAAGTATGTGGGTGTGCAGATGTGCGCCGGCAGTCTGGCAGTACGGGGAGCGCAGACGGCCATCACAGTGACAGGGGAGCCGACGCAAAAAACTGACAGCGACGGCGTCATCGGCGACGGCGCTGCCATCTCCATTGTGGAGCGGGAGGGCTATCAGGACCTGGGCACCGTCACCATTGAGGACGGAACCTTCCAATCCGCAGAAAGTGTTGATGCAGTCAAGGCCTACGCCTTCAATAATGCGGATAAGACGGAAGAAGCATGGCCCACTGCCGGCGAGGTAGTTTCCGTCTCCGGCGGCACCTTCTCCGCTGAAGTGCCGGAGGCCTTGTGCCAGGACGGCTATGTGGCGGTCAAGGATGAGAACGGCAGCTTTGTGGTGGGGAAAGATCCCGCCAAGACCTTTGTGGCGCAGATAGGCGACAGGGAGTTCACCACGATCCAGGGAGCCATTGACGCGGCCGTCTCCGGCGACACGGTTCAGATCAAACCCGGGACCTATGCCGAGGATCTCACAATCAGCAAGAAGATCACGCTGCTTGGCAGCGGCGCGGGCGAAGCCGGCACGATCCTGACGGGAACGGTCAGTGTTGCCGCGGATGGCGTCACACTGGATGGCATCTGGTTCCAGCAGACCTATTCTGAGGAGGACTCTAAGGACCAGGGTGCCTGCAAATTAAAAACCACGGAAACGGGAACAAATCTTACCATCCAAAACTGCATTGTTCAGCGGATGACCGGCACTGCAATTCCCTATGGCGCCATTGTTCATTACGGCGCCGCCGAAGGAACCCTGACTCTGAAAAACACGGAATTGATCGCCCCTGTTGCCGGGACCGCAGACGAAATCAACAGTGCGTCTCCTTCTGTGATCGGCGTTGCTGCTTGGGCGCAAACCGGCGAGAATATCGACGAAGCGTGGAAGCTGGTTGTAACAGACTGTACCATCCGTACCAACGGATTTGCGGTGTTTGACCGTTGGAACAACGCCACCTATACCAATACGACCTTCACCGGACTGGAAGGCGTGGAGGGACTCGATGACATCGAGGTCAAAACGTGCTATATGGCGCTCAATAATCCCCATGCAAATGATGTGACATACGATCATTGCACCTTCCGGAACATGCGCAGCTGGGGAATGCTGGTTGCAGGCGAAGAGCTCACGGTGACAGACTGCACCTTTGATGGAACAAACCAGTCCTGTGCGATCTCTGTGGCCTATGGTACAATCGACAAGTGTACGATTACGGGGAACACCTTTGATCTGAGCGGCAGCGGCAGCGGAATTATGTTCAGCGGCGCGGTGACCGAAACCTCCACAATCACAGTTGCGGACAACACATTCAAAAACTGCAGCCAGGAGGGCGGATACTGCGTCAATAATACCAGCGCTGTGGAAGGAGAGCAGGTTGCTCCGATCACGGTCACAGGATCCACCTTTATCGACTGTGCGAACAAGTATCTGAACCAGGTAAATGTGGAGGAAGCCGCAGCCTCTGATACCGCTTACGTGGTGTCCGGAAACACGGAGACGTACTACGAGACGCTGGCAGAGGCGATCTCCTCCGCGCCCGTGGGTTCGGCCGTGTATCTGCTGAAGGACATCAGTGAAACGGTCTCCGTCTCCAAGAACATCTCTATTTACACAAACGGCCATGCTTTCAGTGCGGCAAATATCCAATGTGCCGCAAACTACTATGTGCGGCAGATCTCGGGAGGGTATGAGGTTTATTATTCTGCCCCATCTACCGGCTCCGGCGGCTCTGACAGCGATCCCAGTTACGCCCCCATCCTGGATGTCGGCAGCGGCGGCAGCGTGAAGGTGAATCCCCGGACTCCCGAGGAGGGCGACAAGGTGACCATCACCCCGGATCCCGACAGCGGTTATGGGGTGGACGAGGTCATCGTCACCGACCGGAATGGCCGGGAGATCGACGTCACCGCCAATCGGGACGGCACCTATACCTTTGAACAGCCCCGCGGCCGGGTGACCATCGAAGTCACCTTCACCCGCACCGGAGAGAGCGCCTTCTTTACCGATGTGCCGGAGACCTTCTGGGCCTACGATGAGATCGCCTGGGCCTATGACAACGGCTACGTCAACGGCACCACGGCCACGACGTTCAGCCCCAACGGCAGCATCACCCGCCAGCAGGTGTGGATGATCCTGGCGCGGCTCAGCGGACAGTCTCCCGCCAACATGGCAGAGGCGCGCACCTGGGCCATGGACAACGGCATCTCCGACGGCACCAACCCCGGTGCGGCGGTGACCCGGCAGCAGCTGGTGGCCCTGCTGTACCGCTTTGCGGAACTGCGGAATTATGCCAACGGCCAGCGGGCCGATCTGAGCGCCTATCCGGATGCCGGCAGCGTGGCGGGGTACGCAGTGGAACCCCTGCAGTGGTCCGTGGCCAACGGCATCGTGGGCGGCACCAGCGCAGGGACGCTGAACCCCGCTGGAACAGCCACCCGCGCCCAGTTCGCGGTGATCCTTTATCGCTTCTGGAATCAGGTGGCCTGAGACAAATCAGAATAAGACAGCAGGGCGGAGAAATCCGCCCTGCTGCTTTTTGAAAAAGAGAACCACCGGCAAAACCGATGGTTCCAAAAAGCTTTAGCCATGCCGAAAAAATATCCTCCTTTGGTAGAACAATGGAGGTCTGCCAACTGCTACAAGAACCAAAGGAGGAAATTGTGTGAGTACAAGGGGACAGAAATTATAGAGGAGAGGCGTACAAAGATCATGTTCACATATTGGAAGGTATCCCGCCCAAGTACAGCGTTTCACAGATTATGGGGTGTTGAAAGGGGAAAAATAGTCTGATGATCTATGAAAGCATGCGAACATGAGATAAATATGGAAACCGGCATTTCTGGCGTAGGGGATATGACGGCGCGAAGGCGGACCACATCTTCAACGGAACAGGGGATCAAGAATCGTACTGATGGAGAAGGGGCGCACCTATATATCGGATACCGGATATAGATTGCTGTTCAAAAGGGAGCAATGCGGATACTATCTCCCTATATACAGATGGTTCCAAAACCAGCCGGAACTGCTGCCCATATTCCGCCGGAGAGGGATGAGAGGCAGGGCCTGAACCATGCGGCAAGACCGGATCGGCCGATTGCCTTTTCCGGAAGGACTCTGTGCATCTTCTGCGGCCGGGGCAACAGACTAGGGATTGGGGGAAAGATCATGCTTGTTATGCAAACTCCATCTGCGTCTCAGACAGGAAACACAGATGGAGCTGTTTCATTCGGCGGCACTATTTTTTCAGATTCCCCGTTGCCGGGTTGTCGATCAACCTGCCCTCCTCTGTAAAACGGGAGCCGTGGCAGGGGCAATCCCACGTGTGCTCCTGCGGGTTCCATTTCAACGCGCAGCCGAGATGGGGACAACGCTTGGCGGAAGGGGTCAGGAGGTTGACCACGGCCTCGAAGCCATTGACCACCAATTGGGGGCGAAGAATCGTTCTGGAGGGGGAAAACACCTCGGCATAGGGGCTCTGCTTCCCTTGGACAAGATCGCACAGGACCATGGCCGATACCATGGCGGAGGTCATTCCCCACTTGTTGAAACCGGTGGCCACATACAGGTCGGATGCGCTGGCGGAATAGGGGCCGATATAGGGAACGCCGTCCAGAGACATGCAGTCCTGGGTAGCCCAGTGGGATGTCTCCGCGGCCTTGGGATAGTGCCGCTGGGCGAAATCCCGCAGTTCCTGCCAGGCCCCGCCCTGTTTTCCGGTGCGGTGGTCTCCGCCACCTACCAGCAGCAAATTCTTGTAGTTGCGAAAGGACATGCCCGTCTGGGCCTCGTCCACATACATGCCGTCTACATTCGGGGCGTTTTCCAGGGCAATCACATAGGAGCGGTGCTGATACAGTTTGGCAAAGAAGCTGCCGTGCTTATTCAAAAAGGGAAAGTGGGTGGCTACAATTATTTTGTTTGCCGTGACTTTTCCATAATCCGTAATTGCAGTTGTTCCGACCAGCTCCCGCACCGGCGTGTGCTCGCAGATGTGCAGGCTCTTTGAAATCGCGGCGATCCATTTCAGCGGATGAAACTGGGCCTGGTTTGGATATCGAACTGCTCCGGCCACAGGGAAGGGGAGGGGGAGGCGGTCTGTAAATTCCCCAGGAACCCCCAGTTTTTCCAGGGCATCCAGCTCCCGTTCGATTTTCCGGCGGTCATTCAGAGAGTACACATAGGCGGTCTTTTCTTCAAAGTCGCAGTCCATGCCGCGGCACAGCTCCCGGTACTTCTGAAGGGCCGCTTCATTGGCATCAAGGTACTGTTTGGCCTGGCCAGCTCCAAATTTACGGATCAGCTTGTCATAGATCAGGCCGTGCTGGGAGGTGATTTTGGCGGTGGTGTTTTTGGTGATCCCGCCGCCGATCGTCTCAGCTTCCAAGAGCAGATAGAGGACTCCGGCCTGGTGCAGCAGATATGCACATAAAACCCCCGCTATCCCCCGCCGATAATCAATACATCGGTCTTTGCATCCTGCTCCAGATGACAAAACCCTGTATGTCCGGACGTCTGTTCCCACAATGACTCCATATACGATCCTCCAAATGCGTAATTTAGAAATAGTGTTCTCCAAATCACGGGAACAATATGTGGAGGTTCGACACGATGGCTCTGGATGGAAGGGCGAGCCAACGGCTCCGATGTACACGCTCACCCTGTACCGACGGAAAGACTCCGCAGATTGAAAGCCGTCATTTGCGCTTCCGCCATCCGGAAATTCCAGATGCAAGGAACAGCACTCAGCCCCAGGCAGACACAGATCTGGACGGCGCATGGGAGATGCTTTTGAAAAATCCGGCCAAAACGCAGCGCAGCGGCGCAAAGGCGGCGTTGTCCTGGAGCCTCATAAAAATTCCTTCCCGAAAAATAGTCTTGTGTTTGTGCTGCCGGTCAGCTTTGCTGTGCTTCCTGCTGCTTGCGGATATGAAAGCGGAGGCAGTCCAGACGCTCCAGCTGCGGCCTGATATACTGAATCGAAAGATGGAAAGCTGTCCCGACACAATCCGCCTCCGCAGCTGTCAATTCTTTGATAACTCTGGCCGGAAGCCCGGGCAATTCCTCTCTGGAGATACAGTGGCTCTATAAAGAGCTGCTGAAAAAGGAGGACGTTCAAAGCAAAGAGAACCGCTGTAAAGCAAAAAGACTTGTATGCAAAACAGTGCGGAATCTTCGCCAAATGCCGTCCCCCGCCATGGAAGTAGAGGCGGAACAGTCGCTCATCCGAACAACCCCGGCCAAGAGCTGCGCACACTGCGAAAGGTGGAGCGCAGGAGGTGAAGGACCTGACACCGGATCAGCTGACAGCGTTTTTTCAGAAGGCCGGGAAAAGCGGCGTGTATGAACGCTGCTACATGGACCTGGACAACCGGCCTGCGGCGGGGAGAGCTGTTGGGATTAAAATGGACAGGCATTGACTTCCAGAGAAAAACGCTCCGTATCCAGCGGCGTATCGCCCGGCAGAACGGGGGAAACGTGAAAACAGTCTCTGGAATGATGGGCCATTACAGCGCCGGATTCACGCTGGACACCTACGCCCACGTCACCAAAGACACCCAGATCCAGGCGGTAAACACGGTCAGCGGCATCCTGACAGCAGCGAGGAACTGATAGTAATGGTAGAAGTAGCCTGAAATTTCACCGGCCTGTGGCGTGATATGGGCAGAGACGAAGCGGGGGAAGGACCGGAGAAAAACAGAGAAGCCTGTGTTCTTAGAGAACACAGGCTTCTTGCTGGTACGCCCTGAGGGATTCGAACCCCCGGCCTTCTGGTCCGTAGCCAGACGCTCTATCCAGCTGAGCTAAGGGCGCACATCCTGTCCTGCCGGACAGCTTTATTATAATAGCATGTCTGATTTCAAAATGCAAGAGTTTTTTTGGATTTTTTATGTTAATTTTCAAACCCTTGTAAACGCCGGGGTTCTGTGCTAAAGTGGAGTTAAAGTTTTCATTCGGGAAAGAGAGAAGCGGACCATGGAGAACTACGCATTCAAAAGCGTCGCGTTCGGCGGATTCGACAAGCAGGATGTGATCCACTATATTGAGCAGACTGCCAAGGAGGCCGCCGCCGTCCAGGAGAGGCTGCAGAAGGAGAACGAGGACCTGCAGACAGAGGCGGACAGCCTGCGGACCCAGGTCCGGGAGCTGCAGACGCGGCTGGAGACGGAGACCGCCCTCCGGGAGCAGGCCCAGTCCGAGCTGGAGCAGGAGCGCACAGCCCGGCAGGGGCTGGAGGCATTCAAGCCGGAGGCTGAACGGCTGGCCGCTGAGCTGGAGCGGCTCCGGCCGGAGGCGGAGGCCTACGCCCAGTTCCGGGACCGGGTGGGGGACATCGAGTGCGACGCCCACAAACGGGCCGCTGAGCTGGAGGCGTCCACCACCGCCAGGCTGCGCCGCACGGTGGAGCTGTTCCGGGCCCAGTATGTGACGCTGATGTCCTCCTTCGAGTCCACCGCCTCCCATGTGACGGCGGAGCTGCGGAAAGTTGAGGTCAACCTGTCTCAGCTGCCCCGGGCGATGGACCAGGCGGGGACAGAACTGAACGAGCTGGCCGCCCTGCTGGACCGGAGCACTAAGAAAGAGGAAAAAGAGCCGCGGGGTTGAGCACCGCCGGATCTGAACGCTCGAATGGTGAGCCGGTCGAAAAACATGCATTGGTCAAAGCCGGATTGAGCCCGCAGATCGACCGCAAAGACTTGGGCGCACTCCGCGGATAATTGCCCCCGAAGCTGCCTAAGATAAGACGAACGGGGAGACTGCCCTGGAAAGGAACGACGCGCTATAGACGACCATCCGGGTATTCCTGCCGCCGGCAAGCGGCGGCAGGGAGGCCCTGAAGCCATCCATTTCGCATAGAGAAGCCCCATGACAGGAAAGAGGTGAAGAAGATGCCACTGGAAGTCATCGAGAACATCACACGCGTGGAGGCGGATAACCGGGAGCGCAAGGCCTCCGCAGAAGCAAAGGCGAAACAGATCGTCGCCGATGCACAGCGGGACGGTCTTGCGCTCTTGCAGCAGACGCGGGCTGCCGCTGCGGACCGGGGGCGGGAGCTGCTCCGTCAGGCGGAGGCAAGAGCTGCGGCCAGAGGAGACGAGATCGGGCAAGAAGCCCAGGCGGAGGCGGAGCGCCTGCGCCGTGAGGCGGAGAAGCGGCTGGACATGGCTGCCGATCTCATTGTCGGAAGGGTTGTGAAAGACTGACATGGCCATTGTAAAGATGAAGAGGCTCCGGGTGATCGCCATGGCAGCCTGCCGGGAAGAGCTGCTGGGGCAGCTCCAGCGGCTGGGCTGTGTGGAGATCCGGGAGCCGGAGACCGCCGGGGAGGACTGGTCCGGCCTGCTGGAGCGGGAGAGCTCCCGCCTGGCGGAGGCCAAAGGCGCCCTGGCGGAGGTGAACACCGCCCTGGCCGCCATGCGGCGGTACGGACAGGTGAAGGACGGGCTGTTTGTCAAGCGCAGGCTCGTCACAGAGAAGGAGTTTCTGGGCGGTGGACTGGAGGCGCAGGCCAAAACCGTCACCCAAGACGTGGGGAGCGGCTGCGGACCCTTTCCGGGATCCAGACCGAGATGTCCCGCCTTCAGGCTCGCCGGGCAGGGCTGCTGCCCTGGCAGGATCTGGACCTGCCGCTGGAGGCGGAGGGAACGGAGCACGTGCTCTCCCGCCTGGGGACCTGCCCCGCGGGAACGGACGTGGGCGCCCTGCGGCTAGAGTTGGAGGCGCTGCCTGCGGAGCTGCTGGAGATCAGCGCCGACAAGCAGCAGCGATACCTGCTGCTCCTCTGCCACCGGGCGGCGGAGGAGCCGGTAATGGAGGTCCTGCGGGCCCACGGCTTCAGCGCGGCTGCTTTTCCGGGGGTCACCGGCACGGCGGCAGCGGATCTGAAGCAGACCGACCGGCAGCTGGAGGAGCTCCAGCGCAGGCGGGAGGAGGCCGAGGCGGCCATTGCGGAGAGCGCCCGGGAGCGGGACACCCTGCGGACCTACGCGGACCGGCTGACAGCGGAGACCGCTCGGGAGAGCGCGGCGGAGCGGCTGCTTACCGACGGGACCATTGTCTTCTTCGAGGGATGGGCCCCGGCGGAGCGCATGGCGGACGTGAGCGCCCTGCTGGAGCGCCTGGGCTGTGCCTGGGAGGCGGCGGATCCCGCGCCGGAGGAGTATCCGGAGGTGCCGGTGAAGCTGAAGAACAACTGTCTGACCCGGCCGCTGAACATGGTGACGGAGATGTACTCCCTGCCTGCCTATGACAATGTGGACCCCAACCCCCTCATGGCGCCGTTTTTCATCCTCTTCTACGGCGTGATGATGGCGGATATGGGATACGGACTGCTGATGATGCTGGCCTCCGTCTTTGTCCTGCGGACATACCGCCCGAAGGGAACGATGCAGCACTTCTTCGGCCTGCTGGGCCTGTGCGGCATCAGCACCTTTGTGATGGGCGCCCTGACAGGCGGTTTCTTCGGCGATTTCCTCACCCAGCTGGCCCAGCTGATCCACCCGGAGAGCACGTTCGCCCTGCCAGCCCTGTTCACGCCGCTGGACGACACGCTGATGATTCTGGTGGGCGCCATGTGCCTGGGCTTTGTCCAGATCCTCACCGGCATGGTGATCAGCGTGGTAGGGAAACTGAAGCGCGGACAGTTCCTGGACGCGTTCTGGGAGGAGATCACCTGGTGGGTGGTCTTCGCCGGAATCGCGCTGGCAGTGCTGGGGGTGACGAACCTGGTGCTGTATGCGGGCATCGTGCTGGTGGTGGCCGGGCCTGTCATCAACGGAAAGGGATTCGGGAAGATCACCGGGATCTTCGGCTCCCTGTACAACCACGTGACCGGCTATTTCGGGGACATCCTGTCCTACTCCCGGCTGATGGCCCTGATGCTGTCCGGCAGCGTCATCGCTCAGGTGTTCAACACCTTGGGCGCCATCCCCGGCAACGTGGTGGTGTTCTTCATCGTCTCCATGGCGGGAAACGCCCTGAACTTCGCGCTGAATCTGCTGGGCTGCTACGTCCATGACCTGCGGCTCCAGTGCCTGGAGTTCTTTAAAAACTTCTATCAGGACGGCGGAAAGCCCTTCCGCCCCCTGGCGGTGGATACAAAATACGTGGATATTCAAAAAGACTGAGGAGGAATCGAGATATGGAGTTCTTTGAGGCATTCGGCGGTTTGGCATTGGGTCTGCTGGGCGCTGGTCTGGCAGCGGTCCTCTCGGGCATCGGGTCGGCCAAAGGCACCGGCATCGCAGGCGAGGCGGGCACGGGGCTTCTGTGCCAGGATCCCAGCAAGTTCGGCAAGGTGATGATCCTCCAGGTGATCCCCGGCACCCAGGGTCTGTACGGCCTGGTGGTGTGGTTTTTCGCGGTGTTCCGCATGGGGCTGCTGGACGGCACCGCCTTTGATATGACCGTGCAGGAGGGGCTGCGGTATTTCGTGGCCTGCCTGCCCATGGCGTTGGGCGGCCTGTTCTCTGCCATCGCCCAGGGCCGCGTGGCCGCCGGGTCCATCAACCTGCTGGCCAAGAAGCCCGACGACTGGTCCAAGGGCATGGTGCTGTGCATCACGGTGGAGTTCTACGCGATCCTGTCCCTGCTGGCCTCCATGCTCATGATTATCAACATCAGCGGCTGACCCTGGAGAAAGGGGACAGAGTATGAACGGTATCGACAAGATCACACAGCGGATCGGCGCGGACACCCAGGCGGAGATCGACCGCATCCTGGCGGACGCCGCCGCCCAGGCGGAGGCCGCGGCCGACAAGTTCCGCACCCAGGCGGAGGCCGAGGACCGGGACCTGCTGGCAAAGAGCGAGAGGACCGCGGCGGAGCGGGAGGAGCGCCTTGTCAGCGCCGCCCAGATGGAGGCCCGGAAGACGCTTCTGACCGCCAAGCAGGAGATGGTGGAACGGGCTTACCAGCGGGCGCTGGAAAAGCTCCGTTCCCTGCCGCAGGAACAGTATGTGGAGCTGCTGGCGGCGCTGCTGGTGCGGGCGTCCTCCACCGGACGGGAGGAGGTTGTCTTCTCCACGGAGGATCGGGAGGGCGCCGGCAAGGCGGCTGTGGCCCGGGCCAACGAGCTGCTGGCCAAGGAGGCCGCGCCGGAGCTGCCCCTCGGGGACGGCGTGGTAGCCAATCTTCTGAACAAGGTGGCCGCCGGCGTCAGCGCCTTCGCGCAGGGCACGGCCATGCTGGCCGTGTCGGAGGAGACCCGCGACATCTCGGGCGGCTTCATCCTGAAGGATGGGCGCATCGAGGTCAACTGCACCTTTGACGCCCTGGTGCGCGCGGAGCGGGAGCAGACCGCCGGCGAGGTGGCGAAGCTGCTGTTCCCGGAGGCGTGAGGAAGGAGGCGTCGGTTTGGCAAAGACCATCAAGGACACCGATTACCTGGTGATCTCCGCCCGGGTGAAGGCCCTGGAGACAGGGCTTCTGACGGCGGAGCGGATGGAGCAGATCCTGGATGCCAAAAGCGGCGAGGACGCGGGGAAGCTCTTGCAGGAGTGGGGGTATCCCCAGCTGGATCCCCGGCGGCCGGAGGCCATGGACGCGGCATTGTCCGCCGTGCGGGAGGCCACCTTGGCCGACTTGGCGGAGGGAACGCCGGACGCCCGGTATATCGATCTCTTCAAAGTGAAATACGACTATCATAATGTGAAGGCCCTGCTGAAGGCGGAGGCTGTGGGCACCGCCCCGGACCGTATGCTGATGGACATGGGCCGGGTAAGCACCGCCGAACTGGCAGAGGCGGTCCGATCCCGGGAGCTGGATGGCTTGCCGGAGACGCTGGCCGCGGCCGTGGTGGAGGCCCGGGAGGTGCTGGACACCACCCGAGATCCCCAGCTCAGCGACATCGTGCTGGACCGGTGGTGCTACCGGGATATGGCGGCCCTGGCAGAGGAGACCGGCAGCGCGTTCCTCCGGGGCTATGTGGCGGTGCAGGTTGACGCAGTGAACCTGCGGACGGCGGTGCGGACGCTGCGCATGGGAAAGGGGGCGGACTTCCTCCTGGGCGCGCTGCTGGAGGGGGGAGACCTCGCTCCGGATGCGGTGGCAAAGGCCGCCTCCAGCGGGGCCGCGGGCCTGCGGGAGCTCTACGGCGCCACCCGTTTCCGCGACGCCGCGGAGGCAGGGGCAGAGGCCCTGAAGGGCGGCCCCCTGACGGCGTTTGAAAAGCTCTGTGACGACGCGGTGGGGGACTATCTGGCGGGCGCTCAGTCCGTGCCTTTCGGCGAGGCCCCTCTGGTAAGCTATCTGGCCGCACGGGAGACGGAGTACACGAACCTGCGGATCCTGCTGATGGGCCGCGCCGCCGGCATCGACCCGGCGGTGATCCGCACCCGCCTGCGGGCAAGCTATGTGTAAGGAGGCGGCGCCATGGCCACAACGTATCGGATCGCCGTGATCGGCAGCTGGGAGTCCGTCATGGGCTTTCGGGCCCTGGGACTGGAGACGTATCCCGTCACCGCCCCCGAGGAGGCCCGGGAGACCATCCGGGAGCTGGCAAAGAGCGGCGACTGCGGCATCATCTATCTGACGGAGCAGCTGGCAAAGGACCTGCCGGACGTGCTGGACCGGTATAAGGACGAGCTGCGGCCCGCCATCATCCTGATCCCCGGCCGGGAGGGCTCTCTCGGCATCGGTATGAACAACATCCAGCAGTCCATTCAGAGAGCGGTGGGCGCGGATATCCTCTGAGGAGAACAGGCTGACGCCGCTATGGCATTGCGATTTTCGACCCTGTTTGGGCCGCAATCGCGCCTCGTGTGCACACCGTCGGGCCAAGCCGGTCAGCAGGTGTTGCCGCACCTGCCGACCGGGGGCCTTCCTCGAAACAGCCCCGCTTTTCCGCCTCTGGCGGCGTTTCGGCTGTTTTCCCTGAGATGTGCCGGCGGGCGAACCCGCCTGCGCTGAATTCCCGCGCCGGTCTGCACCCAAGGGGATTTCCGCGCCGCTTCCAGCGGCTTGGGCGCGGACTGGTGGACGCCGCCCCAGGCGGCTGAGTCGGGGATTGTTCACCGCATACACGCTGCGGCGGACATGATGAATATTTTTCTTTTGCCTTACGGTGGGAGAACTGGAAAAACCGCGGGTTTTTCCGGGCACTATTTCTTGGCTCCGGCGGTTCGCGCCGGAGGTCCTTCCGGCGAAACTGGTGTGAAAGAAGGTTGAGCGAGTTTGAGCGGTAAGATTGTGAAGGTATCCGGACCGCTGGTGGTGGCCACGGGCCTGGCGGACGCCAATATGTCCGACGTGGTCCGCGTCGGCCCCCAGCGGCTGATCGGCGAGATTTTGACGATGAAGGGGGACTCCGCCTCCATCCAGGTGTACGAGGAGACCTCCGGCCTGGGACCGGGGGCGGAGGTGGTCACCACCGGCGCTCCCATGAGCGTGGAGCTGGGCCCCGGCATGATCGAGGGCATCTATGACGGTATCCAGCGGCCGCTGGAGAAGATCGTGGAGAAGGTGGGTGCCAACATCACCCGGGGCGTGGAGGTCCCCGCCCTGGACCGGGAGAAGAAGTGGGACTTCACCGCCGTGGTCACCCCCGGCACAAAGGTGGAGGGCGGCGACGTGATTGGCACCGTGCCGGAGACGCCGGTGGTGCTCCACAAGATCATGGTGCCTCCCAACATGAGCGGCACCATTACGGACATCAGGAGCGGCTCCTTCACCGTGGAGGAGACCGTGGCCACCCTGCGCACTGACAAGGGGGAGGACGTGCCCCTGACCATGGTGCAGAAGTGGCCGGTCCGGATCGGGCGGCCCTACAAGCACAAATATCCCCCCAAGCGGCCGCTGTGCTCCGGCCAGCGGGTCATTGACACCCTGTTCCCCATTGCCAAGGGCGGCACCGCCGCCGTGCCCGGGCCCTTCGGCTCCGGCAAGACTGTGGTGCAGCACCAGCTGGCCAAGTGGGCGGATGTGGACATCGTGGTCTACATCGGCTGCGGCGAGCGGGGCAACGAGATGACCGACGTGCTCCGGGAGTTCCCGGAGCTGAAGGACCCCCGCACCGGGGAGTCCCTGATGAAGCGGACGGTGCTGATCGCCAACACCTCCGACATGCCCGTGGCCGCCCGTGAGGCGTCGGTCTACACGGGCATCACCATCGCGGAGTACTTCCGGGACATGGGCTACGACGTGGCGGTCATCGCTGACTCCACCTCCCGCTGGGCGGAGGCCCTGCGCGAGATGTCCGGCCGGCTGGAGGAGATGCCCGGCGAGGAGGGGTACCCCGCGTACCTTGCCTCCCGCCTGGCCCAGTTCTACGAGCGGGCCGGCAGCGTGGCCTGCATCGGCTCCGATGACCGCCGGGGCAGCCTCACCGCCGTGGGCGCCGTGTCGCCGCCGGGCGGCGACCTGTCCGAGCCCGTGGCGCAGGCCACCATGCGGATTGTCAAGGTCTTCTGGGCCCTGGATTCGTCCCTGGCCTACAAGCGCCATTTCCCGGCCATCAACTGGCTGAACTCCTACTCCCTGTATCTGGACTCCCTGAAGCCTTGGTTTGACGAGAACCTGGGACCGGAGTTCCTGGAGGACCGGGCCAGCGCCATGAGCATCCTCCAGAGTGAGGCCAGCCTGAACGAGATCGTCCAGCTGGTGGGCAAGGACGCCCTGTCCCCGGCGGACCAGCTGACGCTGGAGGTGGCGCGGATGGTGCGGGAGGACTTCCTGCAGCAGAACGCCTTTGCGGATGTGGACAGCTTCTCCAGCTACGACCGGCAGGAAAAGCTGCTGGCCATGGTCCTGCGGTACGACCGGCTGTGCCGGGAGGCCATCTCCAAGGGCGCGCCGGTGGCGAAGCTCTTCGCCGTTCCGTCCCGTGAGAAGATCGGCCGGGCCAAGAGCGTGCCGGCTGAGGAGTACCAGCAGGTCTACCAGCAGATCTCCGCGGAGATGGAGCAGGAGATCACCGCCATTGCGGAGGAAGGAGGAGAGGACGCATGATCCGGGAATACAGAACGGTAGAGGAGATCGCTAGTCCTCTGATGATCGTCCGCATGGTGGACGGCGTCACCTATGACGAGCTGGTGGAGGTGGAGCTCCACGACGGCTCCGTCCGCCGGGGCCAGGTGCTGGAGGTCAACGGCGACACCGCGGTGGTGCAGCTGTTCGAGTCCGCCGCCGGCATCAATCTGGCGGACGCCAAGGTCCGCTTCCTGGGCCATCCGCTGCAGCTGGGCGTGTCCGCCGATATGCTGGGACGGGTGTTCAACGGCATGGGCCGGCCCATCGACGGCGGGCCGGAGATCCTGGCGGAGGAGTACCGGGACATCAACGGCCTGCCCATGAACCCGGCGGCCCGGGACTACCCCAACGAGTTCATCCAGACCGGCGTCAGCACCATCGACGGGCTGAACACCCTGGTCCGCGGGCAGAAGCTGCCCATCTTCTCCGGCTCCGGTCTGCCCCACGCCAATCTGGCGGCCCAGATCGCCCGGCAGGCCAAGGTGATCGGAGACGACACCTCCAAGTTTGCCGTGGTGTTCGCCGCCATCGGCATCACCTTTGAGGAGTCGGAGTTCTTCGTCAGCGAGTTCAAGCGCACCGGCGCCATCGACCGGACGGTCATGTTTTCGAACCTGGCCAACGACCCGGCGGTGGAGCGCATCGCCACCCCCCGGATGGCCCTGACCGCCGCGGAGTATCTGGCCTTTGAGAAGGATATGCACGTGCTGGTCATCATGACTGACATCACCAACTACGCCGAGGCATTGCGGGAGGTCTCCGCCGCCAAGAAGGAGGTCCCCGGCCGCCGCGGCTTCCCCGGGTATCTGTACACGAACCTGGCCACCATCTACGAGCGGGCCGGCCGCCAGCTGGGGAAGAAGGGCTCCATCACGCTGATCCCCATTCTGACCATGCCGGAGGATGACAAGACCCACCCGATCCCCGACCTGACGGGTTATATCACCGAGGGGCAGATCATCCTCAGCCGGGAGCTGTACCGCAAGGGCATCCACCCGCCGGTGGACGTGTTGCCGTCTCTGAGCCGTCTGAAGGACAAGGGCATCGGCGAGGGCAAGACCCGGGAAGACCACTCCGGCACCATGAACCAGCTGTTCGCGGCCTACTCCACCGGCAAGGACAACAAGGAATTGATGTCCATTCTGGGCGAGGCGGCTCTGACGCCCACGGACCTGCTGTACGCCAAATTCGCCGACGAGTTTGAGAAGCGGTATGTGAACCAGGGCTACGAGGAGAACCGTTCCATCCAGGAGACGCTGGATCTGGGCTGGGAGCTGCTGAGTATCCTGCCCAAGAGCGAGCTGAAGCGGATCAAGCCGGAGTATATCGAAAAGTACTGGCCCAAGAAGGAGCTGTGAGCCCCTTCCGGGGACCCCGGGATTTTGGCGGCCGCCCTCTCTTGGCTGCGGCCCATGATGAGGATTTGCCGCGCGTCTGCTGCGGCGCGGAGGCGCCGGGCCGCTGACCGCGGGCCCCCAGGCCAGGATGGAAAGAAGGCGATTGACAGATGCCCAATATCACGGTCAACCCCACCCGGATGGAGCTCACCCGCCTCAAGGGCAAGCTCCGCACTGCCCAGCGGGGCCACAAGCTGCTGAAAGACAAGCGCGACGAGCTGATGAAGCAGTTTCTGGACACGGTGCGGGAGGTCCGCGCTCTGCGGCAGGAGGTGGAGGAGGAGCTGATGACAGTCCACGGCGCCTTCACCGTGGCCTCCGCGCTCATGAGTTCCCAGGCGCTGGAACAGGCGCTGCTGGACCCCAAGCAGAGTGTGAAGCTGACGCAGACCACCAAAAATATCATGTCGGTTAACGTGCCGGTGTATGATTTCCAGACGCAGACCCGGTCTGACGCGGACATCTACCCTTACGGGTTCGCGGCCACCTCCGGCGAGCTGGACACGGCCGTGGACGCCCTGGGAAAGGTGTTCCGGAAGATGCTGAAGCTGGCGGAAGTGGAGAAATCCGCCCAGTTGATGGCGGAGGAGATCGAAAAGACCCGCCGCCGGGTGAACGCTCTGGAGTACGTGGTGATCCCAAACACCCAGGACGCCATCCGGTATATCACCATGAAGCTGGACGAGAACGACCGGGCCACCACCACCCGTTTGATGAAGGTGAAGGATATGCTGCTGCAGCAGTCCATCGAGGAACAGCGGCAGCGGGACGCGGAAGTGCTGGAGCGGTTCCGGGAGGCTTGACGAAATACGCAAAGCGGTGTAGGATAATAACGCTACACCGCTTTGCTGCGTTTAACGCGTTAGAAAGGAAGAAAAGCAACTATGCATTGCGTGACAAACATCCACGAGGACCTGTACTGGCTGGGAGGCTCTGACCGGCAGCTGGCGAAGTTTGAGAATGTGTTTCCCATTCCCCGGGGCGTCAGCTATAACGCCTATCTGGTGCTGGATGAGAAGACCGTCCTGCTGGACACGGTGGACAAGGCCGTGGGGGAGCGGTTCTTCGAGAACCTGGAGTTTGCCCTGGCCGGCCGGCCCCTGGACTATGTGGTGGTGAATCACATGGAGCCGGACCACTGCGCCACCCTGGGCGAGCTGCTGCGCCGCTGGCCGGGCGCCCAGGTGGTGGCCAACGCCAAGACTGTCCCCATGGTCAGCCAGTTTTTTGACTGTGATATCTCCAACCGGGCTGTGGTGGTGAAGGAGGGGGATACCCTCTGCACCGGCCGCCACACCTTCACCTTCCTGATGGCCCCCATGGTCCACTGGCCGGAGGTGATGGTGACCTATGACGCCGCCGACAAGGTGCTGTTCTCCGCCGACGCCTTCGGCACCTTCGGCGCCCTGAACGGCAACATCTTTGCCGATCAGGTGGACTTTGAGCGGGATTGGCTGGACGATGCCCGCCGCTACTACACCAACATCGTGGGCAAGTACGGTGCCCAGGTCCAGTCCCTGCTGAAGCGGGCCGCCGGGATGGAGATCCAGATGATCTGTCCCCTCCACGGTCCCATCTGGCGGGAGAATCTGGAGTGGTTCCTGGAGAAATACCAGCGCTGGAGCACCTACACCCCCGAAGATCGGGGCGTGGCCATCTTCTGCGGCTCCATCTACGGCCACACGGAGAACGCCGCGGAGATCCTGGCCGCCCGCCTGGCAGAGAGGGGCGTAAAGAACATCGCCCTGTACGACGTGTCCCATACGGACGTGTCCTACCTTGTCAGCGAGGCCTTCCGGTGCAGCCATCTGGTGCTGGCTTCCGCTACATATAACGGGGAGATCTACACCCCTATGGAGAACTTCCTGCGGGATCTGGCCTGCCACGGTCTCCGGGGCCGTTCCGTGGCCCTGATCGAGAACGGCACCTGGGCCGCCCGCTCCGGGATGCTGATGACCAAGCTCCTGGAGGAGATGAAAGAGATGCGGGTGATGGAGGGGACCGTGACGCTGAAGTCCTCTGTCAAGGAGGCCCAGCGCCGGGGGCTGGAGTCCTTGGCGGACGCCATTGCCGACGAGCTGCTCCACTGAGAGGATGAGAAAATACCCCTGCCGGAGTTCCGGTGGGGGCATTTTCCGTTTCAAAGGCCCGAAAGGGGCGGAAAAAGCCGCCCGCCGTGATCTGCGGCGGGCGGCTTTTCTGTATGGTAACTTTACTTTACAACAGCGTGATACCAGCATCTTCACATGTTTTCGTGGTGTCAGCATCCCACAGGCTCACCTGAACCTCGCCAATGTGGCAGGTGCCGATCAGCAGCATGCACAGCCGGGACTGGCCAATGCCGCCGCCGATGGACTGGGGCAGCTGGCCGTTCAGCAGCATCTTGTGGAAGGGCAGCTCCCGGCGCTGGTTGCAGTTCGCGGCGGTCAGCTGGCGGTCCAGAGCCGCGGCGTCCACCCGGATGCCCATGGAGGACAGTTCGAAGCTCCGCTCCAGAATGGGGTTCCACATGAGGATATCGCCGTTCAGCTCCCAATCGTCGTAGTCGGGAGCGCGGCCGTCATGGCGCTTGCCGGAGGCCAGGGTCTTGCCGATCTGCATCAGAAACACGGTGTGATGCTTGCGGCAGATCTCCACCTCCCGCTCGTTGGGCGTCAGGTCGGGATAGCGGTCCTCCAGCTCCTGGGTGGTGATGAAGTACACGTCCCGGTCCGGCTTGAAGGTCAGGGCAGGGAAGGCGTTGCGCAGGGCAGCGGAGGTGTCGCAGATGGCGCCCACGATGTCGCGCACCGTCTCCTTCAGGTACAGCACGTTCCGGTCTTTGGGAGAGATATGCTTCTCCCAGTCCCACTGGTCCACATAGATGGAGTGGAGGTTGTCCACCTCCTCGTCCCGCCGGATGGCGTTCATGTTGGTGTAGAGGCCCGTTCCCTCGGGGAACTCGTACCGCTTCAGGGCCAGGCGCTTCCATTTGGCCAGGGAGTGGACCACCTGGCCGTCGGTGCCCACATCGGGGATGTCAAAGGAGACAGGGCGCTCCACGCCGTTCAGGTCATCGTTCAGGCCGGTGCGGCCGTCCACGAACAGGGGGGCGGAGACCCGGTGCAGGTTCAGGCGCACACAAAGGCTGTGCTGAAACTCCTGGTGGATCAGCTCGATGGCCCGCTGGAGCTCGTTGTTGCTGAGGGGCATCCGGTAGCCGGAGGGGATGGTGGTTTTACTCATAGTCGGAAATGCATCCTTTCTGTGGATTGTGATTCAGAGGAACAGCCCCGCGGCGAGGGGCGTCACGTAGGCCTCCGTCAGCGCCGCCAGGATCAGCAGCGGCAGCAGAAGGAAGACCAGCAGCCGGGCCGCCAGCCCCAGGCACGCGCCCAGAGGAAGAGCGGCCGGATCGCGGCGGCAGCGGCGGGTCAGGTGCCCGCAGATGTACAGCCCCATGGAAAAGGCCAGGATCAAGGCGGGCAGCTCGAAAATCCCGTGGGGCAGCAGGCTGGCGGCATACAGCAGCATGGTGGTGTCCGTGGCGGCATAGCAGGCGGCAAGGCCGCCCAGCAGCACCGCGTTCACGCCCAGCGCCAGGGCCGGGAGACGCACAAAAGGGATCAGCCCATAGAGCATGGTGACGGCACAGGCCCGCAGATTGTTGGCCAGCAGCAGAAGCGGGGAGAGGTTCCCGGCCCCGTCCGTCAGGTCCATGCCCTGGAACAGGTGCTGGAGATAGGCGGAAAAGCCGAGCCGCAGCTCCGGCACCGCCAGACACACGCCGAAGGCCAGGAAGACCAGCAGGAAAAAGGCGATGGCGGCGCGCCGGACCTCGGCCTCATATCCGTTCCGCCAGGCCCGGAGCACCGGGGCGAACTGGGCCGCCAGAAACCGCCTCATGCCCGGAGCTTGTCCAGGCCCAGCCGCAGGCGGCGCAGGGTCTCATCCTTACCAAGGATGTGGCAGATTTCCACGGCGCCGCCGGGGGTCACCAGCTTGCCGGCCGCGGCGATCCGCACCGGCCACATGAGGGTGGCGTTCTTCACGCCCAGGTGTTCCGCCAGGGCGATCAGGGTGTCGTGGACTGCGTCCGCCGTCCAGTCGCCGATGCCCTCCAGGGCGGGGATGGCGGCCTCCAGCATGGCCTGGGAGACCTCGGGATTCGTCTTGGATTTCTTGTTGGTGAAGCACTCCACGCCGTAGTCCGGCAGCTGGTCGAAGAAATCCACCTTCTCCGGGATCTCGGTCAGCTTCTCACAGCGGGCCTGGAGCAGGGCGGCCACGGCGGACACATCAATGGCGGGGTTCTTCACGGCCTCACGGATATAGGGCTCCGCCGCTTTGGCGAAGTCCTCCGGCGCCATGGCGCGGAGATACGTGGCGTTGAAGTACGTGAGCTTGTCGATGTCAAAAATGGCGGGGGACTTGGAGATACCGGCGATATCGAAGGCCTCCACCAGCTCGCTGAGGGAGAAGATCTCCTGCTCGCTGCGCTCGCCCTTGGGGGCCCAGCCCAGCAGAGCCACATAGTTCAAAATGGCCTCCGTCAGATAGCCCTGGGCCTTCAGGTCCTCGTAGGAGGGGTCCCCGTGGCGCTTGGACATCTTGTTGTGCTGGTCCCGCATAACGGGGGAGCAGTGGACGTAGGTGGGGATGTCCCAGCCGAAGGCCTCGTACAGCAGATTGTACTTGGGGGCGGAGCTGAGGTACTCGCTGCCCCGTACCACGTGGGTGATGCCCATCAGGTGGTCGTCCACCACATTGGCGAAGTTGTAGGTGGGCAGGCCGTCCCGCTTCAGCAGCACCTGGTCGTCCAGGGTCTTGTTCTCCACGGTGATGTCGCCGAAGGACACGTCGTGGAAGGTGGTGGTGCCCTCGTGGGGGATCCGCTGGCGGATCACATAGGGCTCGCCGGCCTCCACACGCTGTCGGGCCTCCTCCGGGGACAGATCCCGGCAGGGATCGTCGGCGCGGTCAAAGTCACCGGCGTCCTCCTCGGATGCGGCCTTCTCGCAGAAGCAGTAGTAGGCGGCGCCCTTTTCCACCAGCAGGTGGGCGTAGGGCTGATACAGGTCCCGGCGCTCCGACTGGATATAGGGGCCCACGGGGCCGCCTACGTCGGGGCCCTCGTCATGGGTCAGGCCGCACTCCGCCATGGTGCGGTAAATTACGTCCGTGGCGCCCTCCACCAGGCGGCCCTGGTCGGTGTCCTCGATCCGCAGGATGAACGTGCCGCCGGCGTGCCGGGCGATGAGCCAGGTGTACAGGGCCGTCCGCAGATTGCCCACGTGCATATAGCCGGTGGGAGAGGGGGCGAACCGGGTGCGGACCTTCCCCTTGGGGATGCGGGCCTCCATCTCCTGGAAAAAGCTCTGATCCAATGCCATGCAAATACCTCCATATCGGGTAAATTACAAAAATAACAACGTACATTATCCCCTGAAACCCTTGGAATGTCAAGGGCTGATTGTGTCCGGCGGCACACGGGCGCCGGACGCGGGGGCAGGGTGGGGGCGGTATACATCCGCTCCGGGAGATGGTCGTCCCCGGTGACCATGGTCAGAAACGTCCAGCCGTACCGCTCGTAAAAGGCGGTGTGGTCCGTCACCAGGTAGAGCCGGGGGATCCCCATGGCGCCCAGGTCCCGCCGGATGAAGTCCAGCAGGCGCCCGGCGGTCCCGCGGCCCCGCCAGGGGGGCTCCACAAACAGGGCGCAGAGATTGGGCGTCAGGTCCTTCCGGTCGTGGAAGTCGTTTGCGATGACGCCGGCCCCGGCCAGCAGGCGCCCGCCGTCCCGGACCACGTACCACTGGGGAACCGGCGCCTTCCGGCGGAGGCACTGCTCCATGCTCTCCCGGTAGGACTCCGCCGGGATTCCCCAGCGGCGGCTGAACCAGACGGCGGCCGCGTCCGCCAGGACGGGCGCGTCCCGCAGGGGGAGAATGGGCTGTTCCATACGGCTCCTTTCTGAGACTGCGAATATACAGCAAAAAATCCCGAACCGGGTGGTTCGGGATTTCGTTTGTCCATGTCAGACCGCTCTGGTGACCTTGCCGGAACGCATACACCGGGTACAAACATACACATGGCGGGGAGAGCCGTCGACAATTGCCTTCACACGCTTCACATTGGGCTTCCACATCCGATTGGAACGCCGATGAGAGTGAGAGACCTTGATGCCGAACGTAACGCCCTTATCGCAGAACTCGCACTTAGCCATCCGTTGCACCTCCTTGCTGTTGCGTACTTCCATGCCATCTGCAGGCACAACTGGTATCATAACAGAAAAGTTTTGAAAATGCAAGTAAAATTTTCAAAAAAACACAAGCTTTTTTCAACTGTACGCCAAGGGGGCGTCAGCGCACCGCCGCTTCCCCGGCAAATACCGCCGCAACGCCGAGGATCAGGCTTGCCGCCGCATAGAGCAGGGCCGCCGCCGTGCGCCCGCTTTGCAGAAGATCTCCGGTTTCCAGGGCAAAAGAGGAGAAGGTGGTGAAGCCCCCGCACACCCCTGCCTTCAGGAAGAGCACCAGCCTGGGGTCGGGGGCGGCCCGCTTCAGGGCCAGCGCCGTGACGGCGCCGATGAGAAAGGAGCCGATCAGGTTGATGGCAAGCGTCCGGACGGGAAAGCCCCAGTCCCTTCCCAGTGGAATCTGCCCAGCCAGATAACGGCACACGGACCCCAGGAATCCCCTAAGCCCCACGGCAATACAGTTCAGCATGGACGCCACGCTCCTTTTCATGTCATCTGTGGAAATACCACCGGCCGCACCTATGGTAACACAACCGGCGGCCGGAGGCAAGAGCCCGCCCCGCTCCGACAGACCGGCCGGATTCGGCCGCGGGCACAGGGCCCGACCGGGAAACCGGCAGCTGGGTATTGCGCAAGCGGTGAGATTCATATATAATAGAGTTACTTCCGCACACCGGAGCGCGGGTGCGGCGATCCATCCACCGCGCCGGGCGTGGGCCCGGCCTGGGAGAAAACCGGCGTCCCAGTCCCGGGCGCCGCAAGAAAAGGGGAGGACACGATGCAAGAACATGGCCTGAAGATCTCGGAGCTGGTCACACTCTTCAATCTGGAGGTGCTGAACAGGGGCAGCGACTATGACACGGCGCTGCTCACTATCACGGACGTGAACCGTCCCGGCCTCCAGTTTCATAGCTTCTACGACTACTTTGACCCCCGCCGCCTCCAGGTGCTGGGCAAGGCGGAGATCACCTATCTCAAGGGGTTGACGACGGAGCAGCGGCGCAAGTGCTTCGACGACCTGTTTCTTTACGACATCCCGGCCCTGGTGATCTCCCGGGGGCTGGACTGCTTCCCGGAGTGCCTGGAGAGCGCCCGGGTCCACGAGCGGACGCTGCTGCGGACCGAGGAGACCACCGTGGAGTTCACCAGCCACACCATCGAGTATCTGAACCGGGTGCTGGCGCCCTGCGTCACCCGCCACGGCGTACTGCTGGACATCTCCGGCGAGGGCGTGATGATTACCGGCGACTCCGGCATCGGCAAGAGCGAGTCCGCCATTGAGCTCATCATGCGGGGCCACCGGCTGGTGGCGGATGACGCGGTGGAGATCCGCCGCATCTCCAACCAGCTGATCGGCACCGCGCCGGAGGTGATCCGCCATTATATCGAGCTGCGGGGTATCGGCGTCATCGACGTGCGCCAGCTCTTCGGTATGAGCGCCATCATGGAGGAATCCCGGATCGACCTGGTGGTCCAGTTCGAGCAGTGGGACGAGACGAAGTTTTATGACCGGCTGGGCATTGAGGATCACCACATCGACATCATGGGCGTGGAGATCCCCTGCGTCACCATCCCGGTGCGGCCGGGCCGGAACCTGGCCAGCATCGTGGAGGTGGCGGCCATGAACAACCGCCACCGGCGTTACGGCTTCAACGCCGCCCAGGAGCTGGCCCAGCGGGTGGACCTGCGGGCGGAGCAGGGCAGCCGGAAACAGAAATGAGCGGATTCTTCATCGGTATCGACGTGGGCGGCACCAACCTGAAGGCGGGCCTGACGGACGAGACGGGCCGCCTTCTGGCGGCGGCGCGCCGCCCCCTGGACTTCCGGGGGCGGAGACCTTTGCGGCGGACCTGGCGGATCTGGCGGCGGAGGTGCTCTCCACCGCCGGAGCGGTGCCCGGGGACGCGGAGGGCGTGGGCATCGGCCTGCCGGGGGCCGTCTCCGGCGGAGAGGTGCTGTACACCACCAACATCCCCCTGGAGCGGACGGATCTGGCGGCCCTGTTCCGCCGGCGGCTGGACCTGCCGGTGCTGCTGGGCAACGACGCGGACTGTGCTGCCGTAGGGGAGTATTTCCAGGGCGCGGGCCGGGGTCTGCGGGACTTCGTGGTGCTGACCCTGGGCACCGGCCTGGGGGCCGGAATCATTCTGGACGGCCGCCTGCGGGGCGGCGAATCCTCCAGCGAGGCGGGGCACATGGTGCTCCATGCCGGAGGAGAGCCCTGCCCCTGCGGGCGCAGGGGCTGCTGGGAACAGTACGCCTCCGCCACGGCGCTGATTCGCCGGACGGAGGCGGCCATGGCCGCCCATCCGGAGAGCGCCCTCTGCCGTCTGGCAGAAGAGGCCGGCGGCGTGGACGGCCGGACGCCCTTTCTGGCGGCAGAGGCGGGGGACGAGACGGCCCTTGCCGTCTGCCGCGCCTATGTGGAGGAGCTGGCGGAGGGCACGGCCAGTCTCATCAACATCCTCCGGCCGGAGGCGGTGGCCTTCGGCGGAGGTGTGGCCGGGGCGCCGGAGCATCTGCTGCTGGAGCCCCTGCGCCGCCGGGTCGGGGCGCTGTGCTTCTCCCGCCACGGCGGGCGGGCCACCCGCATCCTCCGGGCGGAGCTGGGCAACGACGCCGGCGTCATCGGTGCGGCCCTGCTGGGCCGGGTAATCTGAAGTATGAGGAGGTCCAGAAATGGACTGGTGGATCACATTTGACCAGCAGGCGGCGGATTATCTGCCGGACCTGCGGATCGAGAAGGAGGAGCCCATGGACCGGCACACCTCCTTCCGCATCGGGGGGCCGGCCCGGCGCATGGCTTTTCCGGAGCGGGGAGAGCAGCTGGTGCTGCTGCTGGACATGGCCGCCCGCTGCGGCGCCCGTCCCCTGGTGATGGGCAACGGAACCAACCTGCTGGCCCCGGACGAGGGGCTGGACCGGCTGGTGATCGACACCTCCG
Source organism: Dysosmobacter welbionis (assembly GCF_005121165.3). NCBI lineage: Bacteria > Bacillati > Bacillota > Clostridia > Eubacteriales > Oscillospiraceae > Dysosmobacter > Dysosmobacter welbionis. The sequence continues at coordinate 3,495,654 of NZ_CP034413.3, forward strand.
CCGGCCTGAGCCGAGTGGAGGCCGGCGGGACACCGGGGACCATTCTGGCGGAGGCGGGGGCCTCCCTGGCCCGGGTGGCGGATTTCGCCTGCCGGCAGGGGCTGGCGGGCCTGGAATTCGCCCACGGCATCCCGGGCACGGTGGGCGGCGCGGTGTGCATGAATGCCGGCGCCTACGGCGGGGAGATGGCCCAGGTGGTGCGGGAGGCAACCCTGCTGCTGCCGGAGGAGGGCATCCGGACCCTCACCGGGGCGGAGATGGCCTTCGGCTACCGCCGCAGCTTTCTGACGGATCACCCGGATGCGGTGGTGCTGCGGGCGGAGTTCTGCCTGACGCCCGGCGACCCGGCGGCAATCCGGGGCCGGATGAAGGAGCTGCTGGAAAAGCGCAGGGCCAGCCAGCCGCTGGAGTTCCCCAGCGCGGGCAGCACCTTCAAGCGGCCGGAGGGCTATTACGCCGGGACGCTGATCGACCAATGCGGCCTGAAGGGGCTGACGGTGGGCGGCGCCCAGGTCAGCGAGAAGCATGCGGGCTTTGTCATCAACCGGGGCGGCGCCACCTGCGCCGACGTGAAGGAGCTGATCCGCCAGATCCAGGAGCGGGTCTTTGCGCAGGCCGGCGTCCGGCTGGAGCCGGAGGTCCGGATCATCGACTGAGAAAGGGGCGGTGCGGACATGGAAATCCTCATCATCTCCGGCCTCTCCGGGGCCGGGAAGAGCAAGGCGGCCTCCTTTTTGGAGGACATGGGCTTTTATATCGTGGACAATATGCCCGCCGCCATGATCCTGAAATTTGCGGAGTTCTGCGCCGGGGGCAACGGCCGCTACGACCGGGTGGCCCTGGTGTACGACGTGCGGACGGCCAGCTCCTTCACGGAGCTGTTCGACGTGCTGGATAAGCTGAAGGACATGGAGGCCCAGTGCCGGATGCTGTTTCTGGAGGCCGCGCCGGAGGTCATCATCAAGCGGTACAAGGAGACCCGCCGCCGCCATCCCCTGGCGGCAGACACCGACTCCCTGGAGGAGGCGGTGAAGAAGGAGAGGGCCATGATGGCCCCCGTCAAGGAGCGGGCGGACTTTGTTATCGACACCTCCCGCACCTCCACCGCCCAACTGCGGGGAGAGCTGCTGCGCCTCTTCGGCCAGGAGGGGGAGAAGGGGGGATGACGGTGAGCGTCACCTCCTTCGGCTTCAAGTACGGCCTGCCTCTGGAGGCGGATCTGGTGTTTGACGTGCGGTTCATGCCGAATCCCTTCTATATGGAGGACCTGCGTCCCCGGACGGGGCTGGACCAGGCGGTGGCGGACTATGTGTTCCACTTCCCACAGACCCAGGACTACATGCGCCGTTTGGAGGACCTGCTGGCCTTCTCCCTGCCCCTGTACGCGGAGGAGGGAAAGACCTCTCTCACCATCGCCGTGGGCTGCACGGGGGGCACCACCGCTCCGTGGCGGTGACCCATGCCCTGGCGGGCTTCATCCACGGCCTGGGCTATCAGGTGCTGGAGAACCACCGGGACATGACCCGGGGAGGCTGAGCCGTGAGGGAGCAGGAATACCGCGTCCCCCGGGCCCATGGCCCCAAGGTGGCCGTCATCGGCGGCGGCCACGGCCTGTCCAACATGCTGCGGGGACTGAAGCAATATACGGAGAATATCTCCGCCATCGTCACGGTGGCGGATGATGGCGGCGGCTCCGGCATGCTGCGCCAGGACCTGGGGATGCCTCCGCCGGGGGACATCCGCAGCTGTATGGAGGCCCTGGCAAACACGGAGCCGGTGATGCGGGAGCTGCTCCACTACCGCTTCACCGAGGGGAGCCTGGCGGGGCAGAGCTTCGGCAACCTGTTTCTGGCGGCGCTGAACGGCATCTCCCCGTCCTTTGACGCGGCGGTGCGCCGCATGAGCCAGGTCCTGGCCATCACCGGACGGGTGCTGCCGGTGACCACGGCGGACGTGCAGCTGGAGGCGGAATTTGAGAACGGCGCCACGGTGGTGGGGGAGTCCAAGATCTTTTACTGCAAAAAGCAGGAGGACTGCCGCATCCGCCAGGTGCGTCTGATCCCCTCCCGGCCCAAGGCCCTGCCGGAGGCGGTCTCCGCCATCGCCGACGCGGATATGATCGTCCTGGGGCCCGGCAGCCTGTACACCAGCATCATCCCCAATCTGCTGGTGGATGGCATCGTGAAGGCGATCCGGGAGTCCGACGCCCTGAAGGTCTATGTCTGCAACGTCATGACCCAGGAGGGGGAGACGGAGGGCTACACCGTATCCGACCACATCGCCGCCATCTTCGCCCATTCGGCGCAGGGCCTGTTCCGCCTGTGCCTCACCAACTCCTCGCCCATCCCCAAGGCGGTGGCCGCCCGGTACGCGGAGGAGGGGGCCGAGCGCATCCGATGCGACAAGTCCGCCTGCGCGGCCCTGGGCGTGGAGGTCGTGGAGCGGCCGGTGGCCACGGTGGAGAGCGGCTTTGTCCGCCACAGCTCCGCGGCCCTGGCCCGGGAGCTGATCCTGCTCCATGCGGAGCGGAGCGTCCGGATCGCCGGTGCCCGATTCCGCCCCCGGGAGGACTCCTACCAGATGGAGGAGCAGAAATGAGCCCCACAATTACCCAGAGTTGGAGGAGACCCACCCATGTCCTTTTCCTTTGAAGCCAAAAACGAGCTGTGCCGCCTGCCGGTGCAGAAGCTGTGCTGCGCCCGGGCGGAGGCCTACGGCATCCTGCTGTACTGCAACACCTTCAGCGCAAGCGAGGTGCGGATCATCACCGGGAACCCCGCTCTGGCTGCCCGGCTTCCCAAGCTGTTTCACCGGGCCTTCGGCCTGCGGTTCGACCGGCTGCCGGAGGAGGGGGAGAGCGGCAAGCTGGTGTTCCAGATCACAGACGGCGGCAAGCTCCGCCGGATCGTGGACCTGCTGGGCTTCAGCCCGGAGCAGAACCTGGCCCTGCACATCAACTTCGGACTGCTGGAGGAGGAGTGCTGCCGGGCGTCCTTCCTGCGGGGGGTGTTCTTCGCCGGGGGCAGCGTCACGGACCCGGCCAAGCGGTACCACCTGGAGCTGGCGACCTCCCACCTGCAGGTGAGCCGGGAGCTGGAGGTGCTGCTGCGGGAGTGCGGCTATCCCCCCAAGAGCGTGGCCCGCAACGGCAGCTTCATCACCTACTTCAAGCAGAGCGACCAGATCGAGGACTTCCTGACGCTGATCGGTGCGCCCGTGGCCGCCATGAGCGTCATGTCCGCCAAGCTGGAAAAGGACCTGCGCAACAGCGTTAACCGCCGCCTCAACTGCGACAGCGCCAATCTGGACAAGGCGGTGGAGGCGGCCCAGGAACAGCTGGAATCGATCCGGAAGCTCCAGCGGGCGGGCCTCCTGGACCAGCTGCCGGACAAGCTCCAGCTGACGGCGGCCCTGCGGCTGGAGAATCCGGAGCTGACCCTCAGTGAGCTGGCGGAGGAGTTTGACCCGCCGGTGACCAAGTCCTGCCTGAACCACCGGCTGCGGAAGATCACCCAGCTGGCAAAAGGGCTGTAAAGTAAATGCGCTTTACAATTTATCAAAGAAAAGTTGGAGGAATATACAATGGATCGCTGTGCGGCAGCCTATGCATATCACAAACAGGGGTATAACTGTGCCCAGTCTGTGGCCGGGGCCTTTGCGGACCTGACGGGCACGGCGCCGGAGCAGCTGATGGCCGCCATGGGCGGCTTCGGCGGCGGCGTGGGCGGCAGCCATGAGGAGCTGTGCGGCGCCGTCAGCGGCGGCGTGCTGGTGCTGAGTCTGCTGCACCCCCATACGGACGGAGAGGACAGGGCCGGAAAGGTGCGCCTCTACGCCCAGGCCAAGGAGTTCCGCCGCCGGTTCCAGGAGGTGTTCGGCCTGACCCGGTGCGGAGACCTGCTGCGGGCCCGGCCCGGCGTCACAGAGAGGAACCCGGCCTCCCAGCGGCTGGGAGTCACCGCCCACTGCGACAACATGATCGTCACGGCTGTGGAGATCCTGGAGCAGATGCTGCAGGAGGAGCCCGCATGACCTGGGCAGAGCTGTATTCAGAGGCTGCGCGGCCCACGCTGGAGGAAATCGACGCCTATGCGCATACGCCCCTTTGGCCGCAGCTGCGCGCGTATCTGGCGGCGGCCTATGGAGCGGGACCGCGGCTGGAGTACAGCCGGTGCGGTCTGGAGCCGGGATGGAATGTGAAGTTCCGCAGGGGCAGCAAGTCTCTCTGCACGGTCTACCTGCGGCCTGGGTTTGTGACGGCCATGGTTTCTGTCGCGCCCAAGGATGAGGAGGCCGCCCAGATGGTCCTGCTCACCTGCACGGCAGAGACACAGGCGGTCTACCATCGGTCCGCTGCATCCAAAATGGGCCGCTGGCTCATGCTGGACATCACGTCACCGGAGATGCTGGAGGATGTGAAAGCTCTGCTGGCCGTGCGGGTCAAGCCCGCAGAGTGAGCACCCCGCCCTTTGCAAGGACGGCGCGTGCGATTTTGGAAAGGAACATGCTATGTCTTTTGTCCATCTCCACGTTCATACGGAATTCAGCTTATTGGACGGCGCCTGCCGCATCCGGGACCTGCCCGGCATCGTGAAGGCCATGGGCCAGACCGCCTGCGCTGTCACGGACCACGGCGTCATGTACGGTGCCGTGGACTTTTACCGCGCCTGCAAGGCGGAGGGGGTCAAGCCTATCATCGGCTGCGAGGTGTACGTCACCCCCAGGGCCGGACCCGGTTCGACAAGGTCCACGAGCTGGACGCGGAGAGCCGCCATCTGGTGCTGCTCTGCGAGAACGAGGAGGGCTACCGGAACCTGTCCTACCTGGTGTCCATGGGGTGGACAGAGGGCTTCTATATCAAGCCCCGGATCGACCTGGAGCTGCTGCGGCAGTACAGCGGGGGACTGATCGCCCTGTCGGCCTGCCTCGCCGGGGAGATCCCCCGGCGGCTGCGGAACGGGGAGTACGAGAACGCCAAGGCCTATGCCCTAGAGCTCTCCCACATCTTCGGCCCGGACCGCTTCTATCTGGAGCTCCAGGACCACGGCATCCGGGACCAGGCCATCGTGAACCAGGGCATCCTCCGCATCCACCGGGAGACGGGGCTGCCTATGGTGTGCACCAACGACGCGCACTACCTCCGGAAGGAGGACGCGGAGGCCCACGATGTACTGCTGTGCATCCAGACCGGCAAGACCATCGACGACGAGAACCGGATGCGCTATGAGCCCCGGAACTTCTACCTCCGCAGCGAGGAGGAGATGGCGGCCCTGTTCGCGGGCTACGAGGGCGCGCTGGAGAACACGTCGAAGATCGCCGACATGTGCAATCTGGACTTTTCCTTCGGCAAGTACCACCTGCCGGAATTCCGGCTGCCGGAGGGGTACGACAGCTTCTCCTATCTGAAAAAGCTCTGCGACGAGGGCTATCGGGAGCGGTATGGAACGGACGACCAGTACCGGGACCAGCTCCGGTACGAGCAGGACATGATCGAGAAGATGGGCTTCACCGACTACTTCCTGATCGTCTCCGACTTCGTCCGCTATGCCAGAAGCGCAGGCATCCCCGTGGGTCCCGGTCGGGGCAGCGCCGCGGGCAGCATGGTCAGCTACTGCCTCCACATCACGGACATCGACCCCATGAAGTACAACCTGTACTTCGAGCGGTTCCTGAACCCGGAGCGGGTCAGCATGCCGGATATCGACATGGACTTCGGCGACACCCGCCGGGGCGAGGTGGTGGACTACGTCCGCCGGAAGTACGGGGATGACCACGTGGCCCAGATCGTCACCTTCGGCACCATGGCCGCCCGGGGCGTGATCCGGGACGTGGGCCGGGTGATGAACATGCCCTATGCCGACGTGGACGTGATCGCCAAGCAGGTGCCCGCCGGGCCCGGCGCCCTCCACATCACCCTGGACGACGCCCTGCGCCTGTCCAAGCCCCTGCGGGAGCAGTACGAGACCGATGAGCAGGTGAAAAAGCTCATCGACACCGCCAAGGCCCTGGAGGGGATGCCCCGCCACGCCTCCACCCACGCCGCCGGCGTGGTCATCACCAAGCGGCCGGTGTACGAGTACGTGCCCCTGGCGAAGAACGACGACGCCGTGGTGTGCCAGTACGTCATGACCACCCTGGAGGAGCTGGGCCTCCTGAAGATGGACTTCCTGGGGCTGCGGAACCTGACGGTGCTGGATGACGCGGTGAAGATGGTCCAGGAGCGCCTGCCGGACTTCAAGCTCTCGGACATCCCGGAGGACGACCCGGAGACCTTTGAGATGATCTCTGCCGGCAAGACCTCCGGCGTGTTCCAGATGGAGTCCGCGGGCATGACCGGCGTGTGCGTGGGCCTGCGGCCCCAGAACATCGAGGACATCACCGCCATCATCGCGCTCTACCGCCCCGGCCCCATGGACTCCATCCCCCGGTTCATCGCCTGCAAGCATGACTCCAGCAAGATCAAGTACCTCCACCCGTCCCTGGAGCCGATCCTCTCCGTCACCTACGGGTGCATCGTCTACCAGGAGCAGGTGATCCAGATCTTCCAGCAGCTGGCGGGATACTCTCTGGGGCAGGCGGACATGGTGCGCCGGGCCATCTCCAAGAAAAAGGCCGCCCAGATCGAGAAGGAGCGGGAGGCATTCCTCCACGGCGATCCGGAGCGGAACATTGCGGGCTGCGTGGCAAACGGCATCCCGGAGGAGACGGCCCAGGCCATCTATCAGGATATCTACGACTTTGCCAACTACGCGTTCAACAAGGCCCACGCCGTCTCCTACGCGGTGGTGGCCTATCAGACCGCCTGGTTCAAGTGCCACTACACCCGGGAGTACATGGCGGCGCTGCTGACCAGCGTGCTGGACAACTCCGATAAGGTGGCGGGCTACATCAGCGAGTGCCGGGACTGCGGCATCGCCCTGCTGCCGCCGGACATCAACCGCTCCGCCGACCGGTTCACCGTGGAGGAGGGGGGCATCCGCTTCGGGCTGGTGGCCATCAAGAACATCGGCCGGGGCTTTATCCAGGCGGTGATGCGGGAGCGGGAGCAGGCGCCCTTCACGTCCCTCTACGACTTCTGCGACCGAATGGCGGGCAGCGACATCAACAAGCGGGCGGTGGAGAACCTGATCCGCTCCGGCGCCTTCGATGCCCTGGGGGCCAGGCGGTCCCAGCTGATCCAGGTGTACGAGTCCGTCATGGACGCGGTGGCGGACAGCCGCCGCCAGAACTTGGAGGGGCAGATGGATTTCTTCTCCCTGGCGGACGGCAGCAGCGGCGGGAGAAAGAATGTGAAGGAAATCCCCTTGCCGGACATCGACGAGTACACCCCGAGGAACGGATGCTGATGGAGAAGGAGACCACGGGCCTCTATCTCTCCGGCCACCCCATGGACCAGTACCGGGAGGCGGTGCGGCGGCTGGGGGCGCCCACTATCGGCTCCATTCTGGGAGACTTCGCCCAAGAGGGCGGCCCCACACGGTTCGCCGACGACCAGCGGATCACCATCTGCGGCATCGTCACCTCCAGCAAGACGAAGACCACCCGCAACAACTCCCTGATGGCCTATGTGACGGTGGAGGACGACACCGCCTCCATCGAGCTGCTGTGCTTCGCCCGGGTGCTGGAGTCCTGCGGGCCGTACCTGAAGGAGAACCAGGCAGTGGTGGTGAAGGGGCGGCTCTCCGTCCGGGACGAGAAAGCGCCCCAGATCCTCTGCGACAGCGCGTATCCGCTCTCTGCCGCAGGCGCTCCGGCGGCGGAAGGGCAGGCCGCGAAAGCGCCGGATCAGGTGCTGTACCTGAAGTTCCCTAGCCTGGACCACCCCAGCGTGCGCCACATGAAGCTGGTGTTCCAGATGTTTCCCGGCAACGCCGCTGTGAAGATGGTGATGGCGGACACCCGCAAGGTCTACGGCACCCATGCAAGCCTCCACGAGGCCCTGCTGCAGGAGGCCCGGGAGACGTTGGGAGAGGCCAATGTGGTGGTGAAATAGAACGGAACGCCCGTGTCCAAAAGGACACGGGCGTTTTTCATTCACAAGCGCCGTTTCAGCTTCAAGACCAGCTCCACAACCCCGGCGCCCAGGGTCAGGCAGGCGGCCTGGATGGTCCAGAGCATTGGCCCTTCACTGCCGGGGATGGGGATTGTGCTGGCCCAGAGGAAAAGGATCAGGGCCAAAGCTGCCGCCCCCGCTGTCAGCAGCCAGCCGCGCCGCCAGCGGCGCAGCAGCCAGCGGAACAGCAGACCGGCCAGAAGGGGGAAGACCGCGACGAGCATCCAGTTCCATACGATCTGAAGCAAGAGAATCCCTCCTTATCTCCCAAAACGGGCCGACAGGCCGTGGAGCGGGGACCCGGCGGCCAGGAGAAGGAGCCCCCTCGCCGCCCCTCCTTACGGGGCCTCGTCCTCGGGCTCGGAGGACATCAGGGCCCGCATGATCTCGCCATACAGCCGCTCCGGGGATTTCTGGAACCGCTCCGTCAGCATGGCGGCCATGTCCTCCCGGGGGATGGCCAGCCGCAGGTCCATCACGCTGCCCATGTCGTCCGACAGCTCCAGCCGCACCGTGTAGGTGCCGTTGGGCCGCTTCTCCGTGGAGGCCTTCACCTGGCTCTTGCGCCGCAGGTGGCGGTTGCAGGCCGCCAGGTTCTTGTCGCACCGCAGCCGCACGGAGTAGGGGAGGCTGGACTCGCAGATCCGGCTGTTCCGCAGGCCCTTGTCGGTGATGGCGTACAGCCCGTCCGCAGACAGCGTCAGATGCTCAGTCCGCACCAGATCGGAGAGGCACTCGGCAAAGTCGAAATAGTCCACGCCCTCGTCGCACATGGCCAGATCCCACACGGTATCAAAGGGAATCGGCTCGATCACCCGGGCGGTGATATACAGAATCAGAAACTTGATCTCCAGCTTGTCATGGATAAAGCCGGGCATCCGCGTCACCTCCTTGGAATGGGATTGGATACAATTGTATTATACCGCAGGACCGCCGGGTTTGTATAGTCCGAATTTCCCCGCCGCCGCACCAATGGGAGCCGGGCGCATACACTGGATTGAAAGAGCTTCTCTTTCATCCAGCTACTTATTAGGAGGTATTGCAATGCCCGAGAAAGTTATGCCCGGTCCCGTGGAGGACTCCTGCGGCATCCGGGAGGCGGTTTGCATCCATACCAGGAAGATTTTTGATTCCTGCCGCGATAAGGACTGCATCGAGGACCTGCGGTTTTACCCCAAGCTGCAGTGTGTGGACATCATCAACCGCGCCCTGTCCGTGAAGGGCGGCAGCGCCAAGCTGCTGTACGTCTATGTGGATGTGGAGCCCGTCAGCTTCAACCGGGGCTTCTACACCGTGGATATGCGCTTCTTCTACCATGTGACGCTCCAGGCCTATCTCAGCTGCCCGGTGCCGGTGACGGTGGAGGGCCTGTGCGTCTTTGACAAGCGGGCCATCCTGTTCGGCAGCGAGGGGAACGCCAAGATCTTCTCCTCCGAGATGCGGGCCGGAGAGCCGGATCCCCAGATGATGCAGCGGTCCAACACGCCCATCGCCGTGGTGGAGGCCGTGGACCCCATCGTGCTGGACGCCCGCATCATGGACTGCTGCTGCAAGCGGGACTGCGACTGCGACCTGTGTGAAATCCCCACCTTCGTGGGCGACTGCTTCGGCGGGGAGCTGTCCAGCGGGGACGACAGCCGACGGATCTATGTGACCCTGGGCCAGTTCTCCATCGTCCGGCTGGAGCGGGACACCCAGCTGCTGGTGCCCGTCTACGACTACTGTATGCCCGACAAGGAGTGCGCCTGCGGCGACGGCTGCGAGGACCCCTGCGCTCTGTTCCGGAACATCTCCTTCCCGGTGGGCGAGTTCTTCCCGCCCAACACCGTCAAGCGGCCGGAGAGCTGCGACGACATCAAGAGCTGCTGCAAGTGAGCGGCAGACCAACAGGACCCCGGCTGCTTGCCGGGGTCCTGTTTTGCTACATCCTGTGCCGGTACCAGAGGGTGAGGCCCCATTCCAGAAGCCCCCAGGCGAGGCAGAACCCAACCAGCCCCCAGGTGATCCACATGGGCAGCTCCAGAAAGCGGGCATAGGCCGCGCCGAAATACAGGACCGCGCCCTGCATGACCCGGGCGGCCCGGGCCGCCGCCTTTTCGCAGATCATGGTGTTCCGCTCGTCGTGCTGTTCTTTGTAAGCCTGAACGAGTACCGGGTCGCGAATCCGAATGACCCGACACAGCAGGGAGCCGAGGGAACCGCCCACCAGTACGGACCCACCCGCAGCCAGCAGAGCAAAGACGGGCTTGGGGAGATGCTGGGGGAATTGGAGCGGGACCGCGCACAGCAGAAGCCCCGCCGCGATCAACAGCAGATACCAGCGCTTTTTCATCCCGGCGCACCCCTTACATCTCCCGCTCGTAGCGGATCATGAGATACAGCTCCAGCACGGATTTGGCTACGAAGACACCGGTGGCAGCCAGGGGGACCCACAGGGGCGCATCCAGGCCGATGGAGAGCCATGCCGCCGCCAGAACGTTCCACTGGAGGACCTCGCCGGACACGGCCTTGGCCCGGTTCCGGATAGCCACATTCCGCTCGTCTTTTTGTTCGATGTCGTGCTGCCGGGCCATCTCCGGGTGCTTCGCCTCGTGGCGGAGGTTCAGCAGGGTGGACCCCGCCATGGCCAGCAGGCCGGAGCCTATGCCGCAGAGCATCCCGCCCAGGGAATCGGGCACCCGGCCGTCCAGCAGCAGGGACAGGACCAGCAGGACGATGCCCATGGCCAGAAGTCCCTGGAACAGGCGCTTTTTTTGTGTGCGGTTCATACAGAGTCCCTCCTTCAATACTGACGGCGGTACCAGACGGTGAACATCCAGTCCAGAAGCAGTTTTACGCAGGCCAGGCCCAGCAGGGTGATGTTGACCCACTTGGGCACGCCGAAGAAGTACAGGTAGGCAGCGCCGAACAGCAGCAGCCACAGCAGCACGTCCCCGGCCCGGGCCCTGGCCATGGCCCGGATCATGGCGCCCCGCTCGTCGTGGTCCTCCCGGTCCCGCTCCCGCCGGGCGGGGTCCAGGTCTCGGGTGGACAGCAGCTCCGCCATGGCGCAGAAGAACAGGAGGCCGCCTGCAAGGCCAAAAAACCCCGGCACAGCGGCGGGAGCGGCGGGAAACGTCCGCGCCGCCCAGAGGGCGGCCCCCGCTAGCAGCGCCCCCGCCGCGGCGGCCGAGAGATACCAGCGTGTGTTCCGCTTCATGACAGCGCCTCCTCACATCTTCCGCTGGAGCCATTTGTAAAGCCCCAGGAACGCCAAAGTGTAAAACAGATAGATGCCGATGAACACCCAGCCCACCCAGTCGGGAATGCCGAACCGTTCAAAGCTCTGGAAAATCAGGCCGGAGACCACCAGCAGTCCGACGGTCCAAAATCCGGCGATGCAGCCGGCCCGGTCCCGGATGGCCTGGTTCCGCTCGTCGCATTGGGCCTTCTGCCTCTGCCGGTAGTCCGGGTCCCGGGAGAGCCGTTTCAGCTGGAGCAACGTCCCGGCGCAGGTGCCGAACAGCACCGCCCCGGCCATACCCAGCAGGGAGGCCGCGCCGCCGGAGAGACCGGGCGCACCCGGCGCATTCAGGACGAACATCGGGATGCAGCAGAGCAGCCCCGCGATTGCCAGGGACATCAATATGACCTGCTTCTTCATGTGCCATCCTCCTCATAGATGAAAATGTCCTCAATGGTGGTGCCGAAGTACCGGGCCAGCTTGAAGGCCAGCAGGATGGAGGGGTTGTACCGCCCGTTTTCCAACGACCCGATGGTCTGGCGGGACACCTCCAGCGCCTCCGCCAGCTCCTCCTGCTTGATCCCCCTGGCCTTGCGCAGCGCCTCCAGGCGGTTTTTCAAGGGCGATTCCCCCTTTCATACGCCCCATCCGCTTCTGACGGATGGAAAGTTTGCTTTCCGTCTTCAACTTAGCACACTTCCGGTACCATGTCAAGTACGCTTTCCATTTTTCCGGGCTTGTCCCATTTTTCCACTGAGGGAGTCATATCCGGGGACAACCCCTCATAGAGTATAGCGTGTTACGAAAGGGGGCGCGGCCCGTGAAGGAGGAAGAACGCCGCTATGAGGAGGCGGCCCGGGTGCTGCCGGGCCGCCTGCGGGAACAGGCTCTGGCCCAGCCGCCGGAGGTCCGGCAGATGGCGGAGGAGTTCCGCCTCCGGGCGGGGCAGCCGCTGGCGGTGCTGCTGCCGGAGGGGGAGCGGTCCCTGGGGGCCGCCGTGACGCCGGAGGATCTGGAGACTCTCTGCGACCTTGCCACCGACTACTCCCGCTATGCGGCGGAGGAGACCCTGCGGGAGGGGTATCTCTCCGTGCGGGGCGGCTTCCGGGTGGGGCTGTGCGGCACGGCGGTGATGAAGGACGGGGAGAGCACCGCCCTGCGGGACCTGTCCTCCGCCGCTGTCCGCATCGCCCGGGAGCAGAGGGGGATCGGGGAGGCGGTGGCGCCCCGGCTGTTTCGGGACGGGCGGTATCAGAACACCCTGCTGCTGTCGCCCCCCGGCGGCGGCAAGACCACGCTGCTGCGGGATCTGGTGCGGTGCCTCTCCTCCGGCGGCACCGGCAGGCCGGGTCTGCGGGTCTCCCTTATCGATGAGCGGGGGGAGGTGGCAGTGATGGTCCGGGGGAGGCCCCAGATGGACGTGGGGCCCCGGACGGACGTGCTGGACGCCTGCCCCAAGGCCCTGGGCATCCCCATGGCCCTGCGGGCCATGAACCCCCAGGTCATCGCCGTGGACGAGATCACGGCGGAGGCGGACCTCCGGGCCGCCATGCAGGCCGCCGGGTGCGGCGTGGGGCTGCTGGCCACCATCCACGCCGCCGATGCCGCAGAGCTGACCCAGCGGCCGCTGTACCGGCAGCTGCTGGCGGAGAAGGTGTTCCGGCTGGCGGTGCGCATCCGCCGGGATGAGGCCGGAAGGACATACGAAGTGGAGGAACTGCCATGGTGAAGCTGGTGGGCGCGGTGTGTATCCTGGGGGCCGGGACCTGGGCCTGGCGGCGGTCGGCGGCGGAGCGCAGGCGGGAGTTGGACACGCTGGCGGACCTGACCGCCCTGCTGGACCGCATGGGGGAGGAGATCCGGCTCCGCCGGACCAGCCTGCCCCGGCTGCTGGGGTCCCTGGGCCGGGACCGGACGGGACCTGTCCGGGACTTTTGTACATCGGTGGCGGCGTCGCTGGCGCGGGGCGCGCCCCTGGGGCAGAGCTGGCGGTCCGCCGCGGAGGCGCTGCCCCTCGGTCCAGAGAGCCGGACCGCCCTGACCGCCCTGGGAGATTCCCTCCAGGGGGATGAGGAGAGCGTATGTAAAGCATTAACCCTTGCCGGAAAGATCCTGGAAAAAAACCTGGCGGCGGCCCGGGACCACAGGCAGGAGACGGAGAAGCGGTCCGCGGCGCTGTGGCTTTCCAGCGCGGCGCTGCTGGTGATTTTACTGATTTGAGGATAGACGCATGGAAGTGGATTTGATTTTCAAGATCGCCGCCATCGGCATCCTGGTGGCGGTGCTGAACCAGCTGCTGATCCGCTCGGGCCGGGAGGAGCAGGGGCTGATGGTGGTGCTGGCAGGGCTGGTGTGCGTGCTGATGCTGATGGTCCGAGAGATCAGCGACCTGTTCGACCTCATCAAGTCCCTGTTCGATTTCTGACATGGAGCAGGTCATCCAGGTGACGGGGCTGTGCGTGGTGGGGGCGCTGCTGGCCCTGGTGGTGAAGCGGGGCAGTCCGGAGACGGCGCTGCTGCTGGCGGTGGGGGCCGCCGTGGTGGTGGCCCTGGCCCTGGCGGGCGTGGTGAAGGAGCTGCTGGCCTTCCTGGGGGAGCTGGGGTCGGCCAGCGGCGTGTCCGCGGACCTGTTTGTGCCCCTGTACAAGACCATCGGCATCGCCCTGGTGGTGCAGGTGGGAGGCAACCTCTGCCGGGACGCGGGGGAGAGCGCCCTGGCCTCCGTGGTGGAGACGGCGGGGACCCTCTGCGCCCTGCTGGCGGCCCTGCCGCTGCTGCGGGCGGTGCTGGACATGCTGTTGGAGCTGATGGGATGAAATGGTGGATCTGTTTGACGGCGCTGGTGCTGGCGCTGACCACCTCCGCCGCGGCGGCGGACCTGCCGGCGGAGCTGGAGCGGGCCGCCCCGGAGGCGGCGGAGGATCTCACGGGCGGGGACCTCTCCGGCGGGACAGGCTTTGCCCAGGGGGTGGGGAACATTTTAGACCGGCTGGCGGACCAGGTGGGGGACGTGGTCCGGGAGCGCACCCGGGGCGCGGCGGCGGTGCTGCTGGTGGTGGTGCTGTGCGGCGTGGTGGAGGGCTTCGCCCAGGGGACCGGGGGAAGGGGGCGGCGTTCCTGCCCATGGCGGGGGCGCTGTCCATCACCCTGGCCTCCGCCGGGAGCCTGGACTCCCTGATGGGGCTGGGCAGCCGGACCATCGGGGAGCTGGCGGACTTCTCCCAGGCGCTGCTGCCCACCCTGGCGGCGGCCACGGCGGCCAGCGGGGCCGTCACCACCGCCACGGTGCAGCAGGTGTCCACGGTGTTCTTCGTGGATCTGCTGCTGCGGCTGATCCGGCAGCTGCTGCTGCCGCTGGTGTACCTGTACATCGGATTGCTGACGGCGGCGGCCTGCCTGCCGGAAAACCGGCTGGGGGCCATTGCCGAGGCGCTGAAAAAGCTGGTGACCTGGATCCTCACCACGGCGCTGCTGGTGTTCACCATCTACCTCTCCATCGTGCGGATCATCTCCGGCTCCGCCGACAGCGCCACGGTGAAGGTGGCAAAGGCCGCCATCTCCGGCGTGGTGCCGGTGGTGGGAGGCATCATCGCCGACGCGTCGGAGACGGTGCTGGCCGGGGCCGGGATGCTGAAGAACACCATCGGCGTCTTCGGGATGCTGGCCATCCTGGCGGCCTGCGCCTATCCTTTCCTGCAGCTGGGGGTCCAGTACCTGCTGTACAAGCTGACGGCGTATCTGGCCTCCGTGGTGGGGGCGCCGGGGCTGTGCAAGCTCATCGACGGGCTGGGAGGCGCCTTCGGCCTGATTCTGGGCATGACCGGCGGCTGCGCGCTGCTGCTGCTCATCTCCGTGCTGGCCTCCGTGGGGGCGGTGATGCCATGATGGAGGCGGTGCGGGCGTGGCTGACCTCCGTGGTACTGGTGTCGGTGCTGCTGTCGGCGGCCCAGAGCCTGATCCCGCCGGGCACCGTGCGGAAGGCGGCGGGCTTCACCGGCGGGCTCATCCTGCTGCTGGTGCTGCTGCGGCCGGTGCTGGGGGCAGACCTGGAGCATCTGGAGCTGGATTTCGACCACTACCAGGCGGCGGTGGAGGAACGGCAGGAGGAGCTGGCCGACACACAGACCGAGGCCATGGCTTCTATCATAGCGGAGCAGACAGAAGCATATATATTGGACAAAGCGGGCGAGCTGGGGCTGGAGGTGACCGTCCGGGTGGAGACGCGGACGGAGGGAAACGGCATCCCGGTGCCCTGGTCCGCGGAGCTGACGGGCAGCTGGTCGCAGGCGCTGGCGTCGGCGCTGGAGACGGAACTGGGCATCCCGGCGGAGAGGCAGGTTTGGCATGAGCGGGAAGCAGAAAACTGAAGGAGTGCGAAGGATATGGGACAAGTACAAATTCGTGGCGCTGGTGGCGCTGGCGGGAGCCGTGCTGCTGCTGTGGCCCGGCGGGGACGGGAAGACGGCGGAGCGCGCCTCGCCCCAGGCGGCCGCCCTGGTGGAGGCGGAGCTCCAGCAGGAGATGGAGGACATTCTGGGCCGCATCCAGGGCGTGGGGGAGGTGCAGGTGCTGCTGACCGTGGAATCGGACGGCGAGCGGCAGCTGGCACAGGACTCGGAGCTCTCTTACAGCGGCTCCACCGCGGCGCCGGAGGACTACTCCCGTTCCTCCCAGACCGTGCTGGTGGATGACGGGAGCGCCGAGGCGCCGGTGGTGACCCGGACGGTGTATCCCACCTATCGGGGGCCCTGGTGGTGTGCCAGGGCGGGGACCGGGCGGACGTGAAGCTGGCGGTGACGGAGGCGGTGGCGGCCCTGACCGGCCTTTCCGCAGACCGCATCACCGTGGCAAAATCGCAGTGATGATTTGGAGGAGGAGACAGCCCATGAGCGCGAGATGGAAGCGGAATACCGTGGTGGCCACGATGGTGCTGCTGGTGTGCGCAGCAGTGGCCCTGAACTGGAAGTACACCGGCGAGCAGGCGGCGGACGCCGTGGAGGAGACCGGCACCAAGATCCTGGGGGAAGCCACGCTGGTCAGCGGTCAGGAGGACGGCGGCGAGGCCGGGACGGATGAGGAGGCGGTCTACACCGGCGGGGACTACTTCGCCTCCGCCCGGCTGACCCGCCAGCAGGCCAGGGACAACGCCATCTCCCTGCTGCAGGAGGCGGCGGACCAGTCCGGGGCCGACGCGGCGGTGGCCAACGAGGCGTCGGAGGGCATCCAGGTGCTGGCGGGCTACACCATGAAGGAGGCCCAGATCGAAAACCTGGTGACCGCCAAGGGCTATACCGACTGCGTGGCCTTCATGGGGGAGGACAGCATCAGCGTGGTGGTGGACACCGGCACCGGCGAGCTGACGGCCGAGGACGTGGCCAAGATCACCGACATCGCCATGACGGAGACCGGATACCCAGCCAGCGGCATCAAGATCATGGCCTCAAATTAGCTGTTGTATTTTCCCGGGAAACATGGTAAAATAACACCCTGGAACCATTCTTCTGGGACGCGGCGGGCGACCCCCGTCTCTACCAAGGATCAAACAGTGAGGAGAGGCTTACGATGGGCGAGAGCAAAGAGTATATGACGCTGCCGGAGGAGAACGGGAGCATCAACATTTCCGAGGAAGTGATTGCCGCCATCGCCGTGGGCGCCGTCCGGGATGTGGAGGGCGTGTCCGGCATGGTGACTGCCATGGGCGGCAGCGTCACGGACCTGGTCCACAACAAGAAGAACGCCCAGAAGGGCGCCAAGGGTGTGAAGATCGACATGACCGGCGCCGCCCTGGTGCTGGACATCTATCTGACGGTGGAGTACGGCCACCCCATCCCCACGGTGGCGGAAAATGCCCAAAAGGCCGTCATCGGCGCGGTGGAGGCCATGACCGGCTGCTCTGTGGAGGCGGTCAACATCCACGTGGGCGGCGTGACGCTGGCCTGAGTCCCGGATGGGAATGAGAGAGAAAAGGACGTAGTTGAGGTTATGGTACGGAACACCGCGCGAGAGATCGCCATTCATCTGTCCTACGAGCTGAGCTTCACCGACAAGCCGGTGGAGGAGCTGCTGGACGAGCGCCTGACACCGGAGTCCTTCGCCGCCCTGGCGGAGGAGGACCCGCTGTATCAGGAGACGCCCAACGCCAAGCAGGCGGACTACATCCGCCGCCTGGTGCGGGGCGTGGCCGACCACGCTCCGGAGCTGGACGGGTATATCGCCAAATACGCCAAGGGGTGGAATTTTGCCCGGATCCCCCTGGTGGCCTCCGCCATCATGCGGGTGGCCATGTATGAGATTTTGTACATGCCGGACATCCCCCACGGCGCCTCCATCAACGAGGCGGTGGAGATCGCCAAGAAGTATGAGACGCCGGAGACGGTGAAGTTCATCAACGGCATCCTGGGCACCTTCGTGCGCCGGGAGACAGCGGAATAAGGGCAGTCCTGCGGAGCGGGACGGGGGCGTGACGCCGCCGTCCGGCTCCTCGTTTTCTGCCCGCAGGGACCAAGGAGCAAACGCGTATGGAACCACATATCTATGGTGTCACAGAGGTGAATCAGCTGGTGAAGGGCCTGCTGGACAGTGCCCCGGCTTTACAGGGCGTCGCCGTCCGGGGAGAGTTGTCCAACTACAAGATCTACCCCTCCGGCCACCACTATTTCACCCTGAAAGATCAGGAGGGGGCCCTCCGGTGCGTCATGTTCCGGGGACAGGCCTCCCGCCTCCGGTTCCGGCCGGAGAACGGCATGAAGGCCGTGGCCTCCGGCCGCATCACCGTGTTCCCCCGGGACGGGGCCTATCAGCTCTACTGCGACTCCCTGATCCCGGAGGGGGTGGGGGACCTGGCGGTGGCCTTCCAGCAGTTAAAAGAAAAGCTGTGGAAGGAGGGCCTCTTTGACCCTGCCCACAAAAAGCCCCTGCCGCCCTATCCGGAGAAAATCGCCATCGTCACCTCCGGCGCCGGGGCGGCGGTCCACGACATGATCCGCATCCTCCGCCGCCGGTATCCCATCGCCAGGGTGATCCTGCTGCCGGTGCGGGTCCAGGGGGCCGAGGCCCCGCCGGAGATCGTGGGGGCCATCCGGTACGCGGACAGGTGGAAGATCGGGGACGTCATCATCACCGGCCGGGGCGGCGGGTCCATGGAGGACCTGTGGGCCTTCAACGACGAGCGGGTGGCCCGGGCCATCTACGACTGTGAGACGCCCATCATCTCCGCCGTGGGCCACGAGCCGGACGTGACCATCGCCGACTTTGTGGCGGATGCGCGGGCGTCCACCCCCTCCAACGCGGCGGAGATCGCCGTGCCGGACCAGGTGGAGCTGCTGCGGTGGCTCCGGGGCGCAGGGGAGCGGATGGCGAGAAGCGAGACGGCGCGGCTGGAGACCGCCCGGCAGCGGCTCACCGCCCTGGCGGCCAAGCGGGTGATGACGGACGGAATGGCCTACGTCCAGGACAAGCGGCTGGACCTGGACCACTTACAGCAGCGGCTGGGGGACGTGACCGGCGCGGTGCTGGGGCGGCACCGGCAGAAATTCGCGGCCCTGGCGGCGTCGCTGGACGCCATGAGCCCACTGGCGGTGCTGGGCCGGGGCTACGCCGTGGCCCGGGATGAGCAAGGGAAGATCTTGAAAAGCTGGCGGGAGACGGCGCCGGGCAGCCGGGTGTCCGTCACGTTGGGAGAGGGCGGCTTCACCGCCGTGGTGGACAAGCCCTATACGAAGGAGGAACAGCCATGAGCGCGAAGAAACAGACGTTCGAGCAGGAGATCGCCCGGCTGGAGGAGATCGTGGCGGCACTGGAGAAGGGGGATGCCCCCCTGGCGGACTCTCTGGCGTTGTTTGAGGAGGGGACGAAGCTGATCGCCGCCTGCTCCCAGGAGCTGGACGCGGCGGAGCAGAAGGTGGTCAAGCTGATGAAGGGCCCCGACGGCGCGCCGGTGGAGCTGCCCTTCGGAGAGGAGGAGCAGGGATGAGCGAACAGGTGTTTCAGACCCGGTATGAGACCTACCGCACGGCGGTGGAGTCGTATCTGGAGACCCTCTTTGCCGGGAGTCCGGACTGGCGGGACCTGTATGAGTCCATGCGATACAGCCTGCTGGCGGGGGGCAAGCGCATCCGGCCGGTGCTGACCCTGGAGTTTGCCCGGCTGGCGGGCCTTGCGGACTGGAAGACGGCCCTGCCCATGGCCTGCGCCCTGGAGCTGGTCCACACCTACTCCCTGATCCACGATGACCTGCCCTGCATGGACAACGACGACCTGCGCCGGGGCAAGCCCACCAACCACAAGGTCTACGGCGAGACGCTGGCCGTGCTGGCGGGGGACGCCCTCCAGCCGGAGGCCTACCGCCTGATCCTGACGGCGCCGGGGCTGGACGAGAGCCGCCGGGCCGCCTGCGGCCGCATCCTGGCGGAGGTCTCCGGCGCGGACGGCATGGTGGCGGGCCAGGTGCTGGACACCCTCCACGCCCCGAAGACCGAGGCGGAGGTGACGGAGGTCCACCGGCTCAAGACCGGGGCCATGATCGCCGGGGCCTGCCGCCTGGGCGTGGCCGCGGCGGGCGGAAGCGGCGGGCTGATGGCCGCCGCCGAAACGTACGCCCAGGAGCTGGGGCTGGCCTTCCAGATCCGGGACGACATGCTGGACGTGTGCGGCGACGCGGCGGAGTTCGGCAAGCCCATCGGCTCCGACAAAGAGGAGGGGAAGGTCACCTTCATGGACCTGCTGGGGCTGGAGGGCTGCGGCCGGGCGGTCCGCGCCCATACGGAGGCGGCCAAGGCCGCGGTGGCGGACTGGGACACGGACGGCATCCTGGCCGCCCTGGCGGACTCCCTGGCGGAGCGGAACAAGTGAAGAGCGGGGCCGCCGGACGGCGGCCCCTTTTCTGTCCGGCGCCGGGGACTGTCCGCATCGGGAGGACAGCCCGGCCGGTCACAAAAAATTTACGGACGCATATACGGAATATGTTGTATATTTATTAGATTTGTGATATACTGTATGGCGCTAAGCGGCGGCGCAGTATTCTAGTCAGATCATCCGTCTCCGAAGGAGGGGCTAAAAATCCTCTGAAGGGCACACCGATGAAACCTCTGGTGCCTGCTTGATACGCCCAGTTTCGGGTGGGTGCTGGGGGGAAGCCTGGCTTTGCCTGCGCTTGCGGACTCAGGGCGCTTTCCAATGGCATGGTGATGACGACCCTGTTTCCGTGGAGACCTGTTCTTGTGCGCGGACGTACTCCCAGTGTGGTATTCCGGGCCGCGTACGAAGCAGCTGATGAACCTGCAGCGCGGTGCATCGGCCCTGCGGGGCCGTAACGCTGTGTGCAGACGTAGCCTGCCTTGCGTGAGGCGGGTGGATGGGGGAACAACAGGCGGGGCCCTCTGGCCAGAGGGCCCGTTTGATCGCCCCCTGAAACCCGGTTTGCAAAAGAGGCTAAAGGGACGGATCGACTGGGGTGGAAATCACCTAGGCTGTCCTGACCGGGCTGAAAAGGGATTGCAGTGCGGACTAAGTGGCGATCGGGTGGCATGGCTGGCGACACTGTGCCGCGGCACCGAAGGGGGAACCGCCTCCATCGGCAACGAGAGGTGTGCCGCGGGGAAATCCAACCCGTACCTAAGCCGTAAGATTTACCTTTTCCGCCGCCGCCGACTTAGCCAACTGGAATTCATTCCCAAGTGGAGGGACTTTTTTTGAGCGATACCCCAAAGCGAAAGCGCGGACGGGAGCGGGAGAGGCCGGGCCCCTACCGGTGGGCCGTGCAGGTCTTTTTTCTTGCCATCGTCCTGTCTGCGGCATTGAGCCTTGCGTCGGAAACCAGTCTCAGCGGCGCGGGCGCGGCGGCTGCCGCGCTGGTGCTGGCGGTGTTTATCGGCCTGGGCATCCTGTTCGACATCATCGGCGTGGCGGTCACGGCGGCGGACCCCAGGCCCTTTCACTCCATGGCCGCCCACAAGGAGCCCGGCGCCAAGGAGGCGCTGGTCCTGCTGCGGAACGCCGGGCGGGTGTCCAGCGTCTGCAACGACGTGGTGGGGGACATCTGCGGCATCGTCAGCGGGACCACCACTGCCGTGATCGTGGTGCGGCTCCAGACGGCCTTTGCCCTGCCGGAGAGCGTGCTGCTGAGCGTGGCGGTGACGGCCCTGGTGTCCGGCCTCACCATCGGCGGCAAGGCCCTGGGCAAGACAGTGGCCCTGAACAAAAGCACCAGCGTGGTCTACTGGGTGGGAAGGTTTCTGCACCTGTTCCACCGCTGAGAGGAGGCTGGGTCATTTGATCTTAGAGAATATCCATACCCCGGCGGACGTGAAGGCCCTGGACCGGGAACAGCTGGAGCCCCTGTGCCGGGAGCTGCGGCAGTTCCTGGTGGAGCATGTGTCCAAAACCGGCGGCCATCTGGCCTCCAACCTGGGAGCGGTGGAGCTGACGGTGGCCATCCACCGGGTCTTCGACACATCGAAGGACCGGCTGGTGTTCGACGTGGGGCACCAGTGCTACGTCCACAAGGCCCTCACCGGCCGGCAGGCGCTGTTTGACACCCTGCGGCAGTTCGGCGGCCTCTCCGGCTTCCCCAAGCCCCGAGAGAGCGAACACGACGCCTTCATCGCCGGACATGCCTCCAACTCCGTCTCCGTGGCCCTTGGGATGGCAAGAGCAAGAACTTTACAGCACTTGGATTACAGTGTTCTGGCGCTGATCGGGGACGGCGCCCTGACCGGGGGACTGGCCTATGAGGGCCTCAACAACGCCGGTGCCTCCGGCGAGCCCCTGATCGTCCTTCTCAACGACAACGGCATGTCCATCAACCCCAACGTGGGGGCGGTGGACAGCCATCTGAGCCAGATCCGCTCCAAGCCCGCCTACTACCATTTCAAGAAGTGGTACCGGGGCCTGTTCGGACAGCACCCCATGGAGAACCCGCTGTACCGGTTCAACCACAAGGTCAAGACGTCCCTGAAAAAGGCCCTGTGGCCCGGCAGCACCCTGTTTGAGGACATGGGCTTCACCTACCTGGGGCCCATCGACGGCCACGACCTGGACCGGCTGGTCCACGTGCTGGCCTGGGCCCGGGAGCTCCAGTGCCCGGTGGTGGTCCACGTGAAGACCGTGAAGGGCAGGGGCTACTCCTTCGCGGAGCAGAACCCGGACAAGTTCCACGGCGTGGGGCCATTCGATCCGGAGACGGGCCTTGTGAAGAAGAGCGGGGGAGACGACTTCTCTGCCGTGTTCGGCAGGACGCTGGCCGCCTGCGCCGCGGAGGACGGGCGCGTCTGCGCCATCACCGCCGCCATGGCGGACGGCACCGGCCTGGCCCCCTTTGCCAAAGAGTTCCCGGACCGGTTCTTCGATGTGGCCATCGCTGAGGGGCATGGCGTCGCCATGGCCGCGGGCCTGGCCAAGCAGGGGATGCTCCCGGTGTTTGCCGTGTACTCCTCGTTCCTCCAGCGGGGCTACGACATGCTGATCCATGACGTGGCCCTCCAGCGGCTCCATGTGGTGCTGGGGGTGGACCGGGCGGGTCTGGTGGGGGCCGACGGCGAGACTCACCACGGCTGCTTCGACGCGCTGTTCCTGTCGGAGATCCCCGGGTTTACGGTGCTGTGCCCCGCCAGCTTTGCGGAACTGCGGCGGATGCTGCGGCAGGCATTGTTTGAGATCGACGGGCCTGTGGCGGTCCGGTATCCCCGGGGCGGCGAGGGCGATTACCGGGAGGACCGGTCCGGTGCGCCGGTGGTCCGGCTCCGGGAGGGGGAGGACGTCACGCTCCTCACCTACGGCGTGCTGGTGAATCAGGCCCTGGCGGCGGCGGACCTGCTGGAACGGCAGGGCGTCAGGACCGAGGTGCTGAAGCTGAATCAGATCTCCCCCCTGGAGTATGAGACGCTGGCGCCCTGGCTGGCGGGGAAGAAGCTGCTGGCAGTGGCGGAGGATGCCTTCGGCGCCGGGTGCGTGGGCCAGCGGACGGCGGCCATCCTGGCCCAGCACGGCCAGGCGCCGGAGAAGCTGGTGCTCATCAACCTGGGCAAGACCTTCCTGCCGGAGGGGGCCGTGCCCCAGCTGGAGCATCAGGCAGGCATCGACGCCGCGGGCATCGCCCGGGCGGTACAGGAGGCGCGTACATGAGTGAAAAAAAACGGCTGGACGTCCTGCTGACGGAGCGGGGCCTTCAGGAGAGCCGCCAGCGGGCCCAGGCGGTCATCATGAGCGGCGAGGTCTTTGTGAACGGCCAGCGGGTGGACAAGCCCGGCACCGCCGTGGCGGAGGACGCCCAGATCGAGGTCCGGGGCGGCACGCTGGCATACGTCAGCCGGGGCGGGCTGAAGCTGGAGAAGGCCATGGCCGCCTTCCCCATCGACCTGAACGGCGCCGTCTGCGCCGACATCGGCGCCTCCACCGGCGGCTTCACCGACTGTATGCTGCAAAACGGCGCGGAGAAGGTCTACGCCGTGGACGTGGGCTACGGCCAGCTGGCCTGGAAGCTCCGCAGCGACCCCAGGGTGGTGTGCCTGGAGCGGACCAACGCCCGGTATCTCACCCACGAGCAGGTGCCGGACGAGCTGGACTTCGCCTCCGTGGACGTGAGCTTCATCTCCCTGAAGCTGATCCTGCCGCCCCTGAACGGCCTGCTGAAGGACGGCGGCCACGCCGCCTGCCTGGTGAAGCCCCAGTTCGAGGCCGGGCGCGAGAAGGTGGGGAAGAAGGGCGTGGTCCGGGACCCGGCGGTCCACCTGGAGGTGCTGGAGCACTTTCTGGACCACGCCGGGGACGCGGGCTTCACAGTGCTGGGACTGACCTATTCCCCCATCCGGGGCCCGGAGGGGAACATCGAGTACCTGGGATATCTGGAAAAGGGTCCCCGGCAGGAGCGTACATTTGATTTGAAGGCCCTGGTGGACGAGTCTCACCAGACCCTGAAGGAGCACGGAGAGGGAGGCAACCCATGAAAAAGATCATCCTCTGCCCCAACCCCAACCGGGACCGGGGCATGGAGACCACCCGCAGGGCAGACGCCATTCTGCGGCAGATGGGCTTCCAGACGGTGGTGTGTCCCCCCTTCAAGGACCAGAAGGACGGGGCCTATGGGGACTACAAGACCCGGCCCCTGACGGCGGAGCTGAAAAGCGCCGACCTGCTGATTACCTTCGGCGGGGACGGCACCATCCTGCATCTCGCCAAGCTGGTGGCCCTGAACAAGATTCCGGTGCTGGGCATCAACATGGGGGGCCTGGGCTTCATCGCGGAGCTGGAGGCCGGGGAGCTGGAGGCCCTGCGGAAGCTGAAGGACTGGGACTTCCAGACGGAACAGCGGATGATGCTGGACGTGACCGTCCAGCGGGAGGGCCGCCAGATCTACACGAATCTGGGCCTGAACGACGCGGTGATCCGGGAGGGTCCCATCTCCCATGTGATCCATCTGAAGATCTCCTCCGACGGGCGGCACCTGGCGGATATCGCCGGAGACGGCGTCATCGTGGCCACGCCCACCGGGTCCACGGCCTACTCCCTGTCCGCCGGGGGGCCGGTGGTGGAGCCGGTGGCCCAGACCATGGTGGTCTGTCCCATCTGCACCCACAACATGCGCTTTTCGTCCTATGTCCTCTCGCCGGAGCACACGCTGACCATCGAGCTGGAGCGCAACGGCCGCAAGCCGGTGTATCTGTTCGTGGACGAGAGCCGGGCCTTCTCCCTGAAGGCCGACGACAAGATCCAGGTCCGCCGGTCCAAGCACACCGTGCGGCTGGTGCGGCTGTCGGAGCGGAGCTTCTGTGAGATCTTTGCACAAAAAATGCTGCCAGGAGGATTTGAAGATGAAAAATGACCGGCAGAGCATGATCCTGGAGATCATCAGCCAGGAGAATATCGAGACCCAGGAGCAGCTGCTCGTCCGTCTCCAGGAGCGGGGGATCACCAGCACCCAGGCCACCATCTCCCGGGACATCAAGCAGATGCACCTCATCAAGGAGCCGGTGGGCCATGGAGTGTACAAGTACGCCGTGTCCGGCAACCGGACCCGGCTGAACTTCGCGGAGAAGCTGCGGACCATCTTCCGGGAGAGCATCACCAGCATCGACAGCGCACAGAACATCGTGGTCATCAAGACCATGCCGGGCCTGGCCAGCGCCGCCTGCGCCGCGCTGGACGACATGGGCGTCGCCTACATGGTGGGGTCCCTGGCGGGAGACGACACGGCCTTTCTGGTGATGCGGGACACGGAGTCCGCGGCCAGCTTCTGCGAGGAGATCAAGGAGATGCTGTGAGGCATCCCCGGCGGGAGCCGGTTCCTCCCGTCCAACGGGATGCGCCCTACAAAATATGGAACAGATTCGATATTAAGGAGATCACTGGATGTTCAAAGTGCTGAAAACCGAGGGCCGCGCCCGGCGCGGCGAATTCTCCTGCGCCCACGGCGGCGTGGTCCAGACGCCGGTGTTCATGAACGTAGGCACACAGGGGGCCATCAAGGGCGGCGTCTCCGCCCATGATCTGAAGGAGGTGGGCTGCCAGATCGAGCTCAGCAACACCTACCACCTGCACCTGCGGCCGGGCGACCATATCGTCCGGCAGATGGGGGGGCTCCACAAGTTCATGGACTGGGACGGCCCCATCCTGACGGACTCCGGCGGGTTCCAGGTGTTCTCCCTGGCCTCTTTGCGGAAGATCCGGGAGGAGGGGGTCACCTTCGCCTCCCACATCGACGGGCACAGGATCTTCATGGGGCCGGAGGAGTCCATGCAGATCCAGTCCAACCTGGGCAGCGACATCGCCATGGCCTTTGACGAGTGCGTGGAGAACCCCGCGACCTACGAATACGCCAAGGCCAGCTGTGAGCGCACCGCCCGCTGGCTGGAGCGGTGCAAGGCCGAGCACGACCGCCTCAACGCCCTGCCGGACACGGTGAACCCGGGGCAGATGCTCTTCGGCATCAACCAGGGCGCCACGTTTGCGGACCTGCGGGTGTGGCACATGGACCAGATCGCCAAGATCGACTGCGACGGCTACGCCATCGGGGGGCTCGCGGTGGGGGAGCCCGCGGAGGTGATGTACGAGATCATCGACGCGGTGGAGCCCCACATGCCCAAAGACAAGCCCCGGTACCTCATGGGCGTGGGCACTCCCAGCAACATCATCGAGGGCGTGGCCCGGGGCGTGGACTTCTTCGACTGCGTGATGCCCTCCCGCAACGGCCGCCATGGCAAGCTCTTCACCTGGGAGGGCACGGTGAACATCCTCAACGAGAAGTACGCCACCGACCCCCGGCCCATCAGCGAGAGCTGCGGCTGCCCCGCCTGCCGCCACTTCTCCCGGGCGTACATCCGGCACCTGTTCAAGGCGGATGAGGTGCTGGCCCTGCGGCTGGCGGTGCTGCACAACCTGTACTTCTACAATGAGCTGGCCGCCCGCATCCGCCGGGCCCTGGACGAAGGGACGTTCGCGGATTTTCGGGCCCGTTACAGCGGAAATTTGGAAAAACGCGCATGACCCCCTTGCAAAAGCTGGTATATCTGCTATAATATTGTCATTCTGACTTTGGAACGAAAAGGAGTTTTGTTGTTATGGAAGGCGCTTCCTCCTCTATCATCATGCTGGTTGTTCTCATTGCGGTGTTCTACTTCATGCTGATCCGCCCGGAGAACAAGCGGAAGAAAAAGGCCCAGGAGATGCGGGACAGCCTGAAGAAGGGTGACACCATCACCACCATCGGCGGCATCGTGGGCAAGATCGTCATGGTCAAGCCGGACACCATCGTCATCGAGACCAGCGACGACCGGGTTCGTATGGAGCTGACCAAGTGGGCCGTCTCCACCACCGGCGTCCAGTCCTCCGGCGAGGAGAAGTCCTCCAAGGAGGAGAAGAAAGAGGACGAGGTCAAGAAGACCGAGGAGATCCCCGAGGCTCCCGCCGAGGAGACCGATGCATCCTCTGAAGAGGAAAAGAAGGACTAACCCATCATAAAACCACCCTCCCTTGTCATAAGCTCGGATAGAGCGATGACAGGGGAGGAATTTTTATGGGTAACGGGCGGAAACAGACAGCCCTGTGGCTGGTGTTCGTAGAGGGCGCGGCGCTGTCTCTGGGGATCTATCTGCTGCTGACGGTGCTGCTGTCCGCGCTGGTGGTGAAGGCGGTGCTGCCGGAGGAGGGGAGCTTTCCCGCTGTGGCGGCGTCGTGCTGTCTGGCGTCCTTCGCCGGGGCCATGCTCAGTGTCCGCCGCTCCTCCTGGGGCAGCCTGGCCAGCGCCATGGTGAGCGCCGCAGGCTTTCTGCTGGCGGTGGTGGCTGTGGCGCTGCTGTGCTGGCAGCAGATCACCTGGCTGGGCCGCGGGGGCGTGCTGCTGCTGTGCGGCGCAGGCGGGGGACTTCTGGCGGGCCTGTTGGGTGGCCGGCGGAGGAAGCGGAAGCGCCGTCCGGTCCGCAGGGGCCGCAAGGCCTGAAAAGCCGCTTGTGAATTTCACCAAAAATACAGATCTGAGCCCTGCCGCGGAGACTGCGGCCACAGGCGGGAGGTCTCCCGCGGCAGGGGAGACGGCGGCGGCAAATGTGGGGCGCCGCCGCTTTTATGTCTACAAGATATTGTCGTTTTTCGGGGCGGGGGAGGTGATCTCTCACGCCGATTTTACAAAGTTAACATAATATTGTTTACATAATATTTTGCCATAACTCACAAAAAACGGAAAATTCCCGTAAATTCCTTGCAAAATCCGGCGAATTCAACTATATTAGAACAAGCAAGGTCTTACGTCAACCGCTACATAAATCCGCCTGCCCCCGCATAGGATGCGGTGAGGTGAGGCGGATTGAACACGAGAACATTGACGAAGCGGCCCACGGTCCAGCTGCCCACGCTGCCCCGCCTGCTTCTGCTGGCGCTGTTCTTCCTGGCCGGCGTCCTTTTGGGACAGGTCCTGTCGGGCCGGGTGCCGGACACCACGGGGGACGAGCTGCGGCGGTATCTGGAGGACTACGTCCGCCTGGGGGGCGAGGGAGCGCCCACTGTCCAGACGGCTCTGTCGGCCCTGGTGATCTATTTCCGCTATCCGCTGTTTGCATTTCTGCTGGGGTTCGCCTCCATCGGGGTGGTGCTGCTGCCCTGTGTGACGGCGGCTTACGGCTTTTTTCTGTCCTTTTCCGTGTGCTGCTTCACGGCGGCCTTCGGCGTGGACGGCGTGCTGCTGGCCCTGGCGGTGTTCGGCCTGCGGTGCATGGTGACCCTGCCCTGCTATTTCCTGCTGGCGGCGGCCTCCTGGGGGACGTCCGCGGGACTGGCGGCCGTGTCCTTTGGGAGAGGACGGCGGACTGCCCCTGTGGTCTACGGCCGGGCCTGCTGGGTCCGGTTCGGCGCCTGCTGTCTGGCGCTGCTGGCGGGTGTGTGTGCGGAGCTGTTTTTGTCCCCGGTGCTGCTGCGGCTGATGCTGGAGCGCATCCTGGGGTAGAGAGAAAGAGAGAGGGAGGAGAGCACCCTTGGCAAGAGACGACATTGCGGACTTTGGGACTTATCTGGCGGAGGAGCGTCACGCCTCCCAGAACACCATCTGCTCCTATCTGCGGGACGTGACCCAGTTCTCCGCGTATTTGCGGGAGCACCAGAGCTGCACGCTGCGGCAGGCCGGCGGAGAGATGATTCAGGACTACATGAGCTGGATGCGGGGGCGGGGGAAGTCCGCCGCCTCGGTGACCCGGTTCCTGGCCTCCGTCAAGTCGTTTTACAACTTTCTGCTCTCCGCCGGCGCCGTAAAGGCCAACCCCGCCAAGAGCATCAGCGCGGACCGGGCAGAGCGGAAGTATCCGGAGATCCTCACCAGCAAAGAGGTGGAGCTGTTTCTGGAGCAGCCCCGGTGCGTGGACGCCAAGGGATACCGGGACCATGCCATGCTGGAGCTGCTGTACGCCACCGGCATCCGGGTCAGCGAGCTGATCTCCCTGGACCTGAAGGACCTGAATCTCTCCGCGGGCTTCATCCGGTGTGCCAGCCGGGGCAAGGAGCGGATCATCCCCCTGTACCACACGGCCGTGAAGGCGCTGCAGGACTATGTGCGGGATATCCGGCCCCAGCTGATCGCCGACGGCGGCGAGCAGGCCCTGTTCGTGAACATGAACGGCGAGCGCATGAGCCGCCAGGGGTTCTGGAAGATCATCAAGTACTATCAGGAGAAGGCGGGGATCGAAAAGGACATCACCCCCCACACCCTGCGCCACTCCTTTGCCGTCCACCTGCTGGAAAACGGCGCGGACCTGCGGTCCATCCAGGAGATGCTGGGCCATGCGGACATCTCCTCCACCCAGATCTACACCCATGTGGTGAAGCGCCAGCTGAAGGATGTGTATCAGAAAGCCCATCCCCGGGCGTAATTCCAAGGGGAGCACCGGCGCCTCCCGCCGACGCTCCGGCGGGCAGAGCCCGCCTCTGCCGATCCCCTCGCCTTTGCACGGCAAAGACGGCCCCCGGCCGACTGCGGCCAGGGGCAGAGGCGTCCCGTCCAGGCACATGCCCTGGCCGGGACTTTTTTCTGCGCAAACGCACGGCAGACCACGGAAATGCACAGCGGCGTTCTGCCTGCCTGTGAAAAAATTTTCCGCCGCCGCAAACAAAACCGGCTGCCTGGGACTCAAATAGGTGAAGAGAAGAGAAAGGAGGACCGCCATGGATCACGACGAATTCGCCCGCCGGGCGGAGGCTCTCCGGGCCCGGCTGTACCGGACGGCGTACCTGTACCTGGGCAGCGAGGCCGACGCCCTGGAGGCGGTGGACGAGGGCGTATACCAGGCCCTGCGGGCTTTGCGGCAGCTGCGTCAGCCGGACTTTTTTGAGACCTGGCTCACCCGGATCGTGCTGAACGCGTGCCACCGGGAGCTGCGGCGCCGGCGGCGCCTGGCCGGGGAGGAGGCTCTGCCGGAGAGCGCCGGTCCGGATGCCTATGACGCCCTGCCCCTGAAGGAGGCCGTCCGCCGCCTGCCGGAGGAATTGCGGGCGGTGGTGATCCTGCGGTACTTCGCAGGATACACCCAGGCGGAGACCGCCCGGGCATTGAACATTCCCCAGGGCACCGCGGCCACCCGCCAGCGGCGGGCATTGCAGCTGCTGCGCCTGGAACTGGGAGAGGAGGGAGACGCATGACCCGAAACGAGGAATATCAGGCCCTGCTCCAGGAGCTGGAGACCACACCGGCGGCCCTGGACGGCGCTGTGGAGCGGGCGCTGCGCCGCCGGAAACGGGACCGCCGCCTGCGGCTCTTCGGCGTCCCGGCGGGGAGCCTGGCGGCCTGCTTCGCCGCCTTTGTGCTGCTGGTGAACCTGTTCCCGCCCTTCGCGCGGGCCTGCGGCTCAGTGCCGGTGCTGCGGGAGCTGGCCCAGGCGGTGGCCTGGTCGCCCAGCCTCTCCGCCGCGGTGGAGAACGACTACGTCCAGCCCATCGGCCAGTCCCAGACGGTGAACGGCGTCACCGCCACGGTGGAGTATGTGATCGTGGACCGCAAACAGCTGAACATCTTCTACACCCTGGACTATGCCCCGGACCTGGGGCCCATGTGGGCGGACTGCCGGATCACCCCCGGCGACGGCAGCGCGGGAGACGCCGGCGGCCGGACGGAGAAGCCGGGGGAGCTGGTGGAGATCAAGCGGGACTTTGTGGACCGGGACGTGCCCGGAATCCTGGATCTGACCCTGTCGGTCTACCCGGCAGAGCAGGACGGGGGCGGGCCGCCTGCGGAGAACACCGGCGACGGCTACTTTGACCAGCCGGTCGATGACCAGCCGGCGTATCTGGCGGAGATGACGTTCCACCTGGAATTCGACCCCTATTTCACCGCCCAGGGGACGCTACTGGAGCTGAACCGGACCTTTGCCCTGGACGGCCAGACCTTCACGCTGCAAGAGGCGGAAATCTACCCCACCCATCTGCGGCTGACCCTGACGGCGGACCCGGACAACACCGCCTGGCTGGCGGGCCTGGACCTGTACCTGGAGAACGAGCACGGCGAGCGGTTTGAAAAGAGCCTGGGCGGCATCACCGCATCCGGGGACCCGGAGGGGGAGGGCATGGGCACCTTCTGGCTGGACAGCCCCTTCTTCAGCCAGGGGGAGCACCTGACCCTCCACATCACCGGCGTCCGGTGGAAGGACAAGGACGCGCCGCCGGTGAAGCTGAATCTGGCGGAGGGCACCGCCGAAAACCTGCCGGAGGGCACCTGGTTCCAGGGCGCAGAGCGCCTGCCGGAGGGATGGATCGTGTACCTGGTGTCCCCGCTGATGGAGAACCGGACCATGGGGAGCGTGTTCTCCAGAGGGGCCTGGGACGAGGACGGGAACTATTATGAGATCTGGCAGTTCGGCTCCTCCTACGGCTACTGGGACGAGACGGCGCAGGAGCGCGTAGGGGAGGACCGGTGGTATACCGAGGACTTCCCCCTGGCGGGACTGGCGGGCGACACGGCCTATCTGGACCCCTGCTACAACCGGATGGCCGCCGTTGATGCGGCGGTTCCCATCCAATAGGCGAGGGGGAGTCAAATCCCCCGCCTTCCATGCGAACGAGAGAGCGCCCGCCGCAAGGCGGGTGCTTTTTTGCCCGCCGAACGGCGGCCGGGGTGATCCTGCCGGGGAGAAGCCCGCGCGTTTTCCCTGTTGCGCTTCCCTGGAAAATTTGTTATACTGTTACAGTATGTATACTGGAGGGAAAGCGCCATGCGGATCCTGGGCATCGACCCCGGCTACGCCACCATCGGCTTCGGCCTCATCACGGCGGAGCGGGCACAAGTGAACATGCTTACCTACGGCGCCATCACCACCCCGGCGGGGCTGCCGCTCTCCCGGCGGCTGTACCAGATCGGCACCGATATGGAGGACCTGATCGGCCAGCTGAAGCCGGATGTCATCTCCATCGAGGAGCTGTTCTTCAACACGAACCTGACCACCGGCATCGCCGTGGCCCACGCCCGCGGCGTGCTGCTGTACACGGCGGAAAAGTGCGGGATCCCGCTCCACGAGTACACCCCCTCCCAGGTGAAGATGGCGGTGGTGGGCTACGGCAAGGCGGAAAAGCGCCAGGTGATGGACATGACCCGCCGCCTGCTGCACCTGAAAGCCGTCCCCCGGCCCGACGACGCCGCGGACGCCCTGGCCCTGGCCCTGTGCCATGCCCGGAGTGCCACGTCCCGCCTGCCCCTGCAGGACAGCAGGGTCAAGGAGACCATCTGAACAGTCAGGAACCGGACCGCTCCGCCGGACGCCGGAATTCCGAACTCCCAAGGAAGTGTGATTATCCATGTTTTACTATCTGGACGGCACCGTGGCAGAGATTCTGCCCTATCTGGCGGTCATCGACTGCGGCGGCGTGGGCTACGCCTGCAAGACCACCAACACCACTCTGGCCCAGCTGAAAAAGGGCCAGCGGGGGAAGCTCTACACCTATCTGGACGTGGGGGAGAACGCCTTCGGCCTGTACGGCTTCGCCACGGCCAACGAGCTGAACAGCTTCAAGCTGCTGATCGGCGTCAGCGGCGTGGGGCCCAAGGCGGCGCTGGCCATCCTCTCCGCCGCCACGCCGGAGTCCCTGGCCATGGCCATCGTCACCGGGGACGAGAAGAGCCTGACGGCGGCGCCGGGCGTGGGCAAGAAGATCGCCCAGCGGATCATCCTGGAGCTGAAGGACAAGATGGCCCGGGAGAGCGCCGCCACGGGGCTGGACTTCTCCGGCGGAGCCGCTGTGAGCGTCCCGGCCTTTACAAATAAGGCCACAGAGGCGGCCCAGGCCCTGGCGGTGCTGGGCTACACCAGCGCTGAGGTGGCCCAAGCGCTGAAGGGCGTGGACGTGGAAACTCTGTCTCTGGAGGAGATCATCCGCCAGTGCCTGAAAAAGATGGTGAAGTGAGTATGAAGATCCTGTCCGTGATTCTGCTCCTGGCCGCGCTGGCCATGGCCTTTCTTGCCATGATATTCGGAACCCGCTTTGCGGCCCTGCTCAATAAGGGCCAGCAGCGCCACGGCCTGCCGGAAAAAGAGCGGCGGCAGCGCAACCGCAGCGGCGCGGTGTTCGCCCTGTGCCTGTGCGCGGTGTTCGGCCTGGCCTGGCTGGCGGTGCATCTGTTCCAGGCGGGCTGACCGCCCCGGCCGGAATTTTGGAGCACATTCAGAGCACATGAGGAAGTGAACCCATGAGCATCGACTTTGGAAACGACATCTATGAAGAGCCCATCGTGGCCAAGACCTTCCTGCAGGAGGACGCCCAGGAGGGGTCCCTCCGGCCCAAGACCCTGCGGGAGTATATCGGCCAGGAGAAGGCGAAGGACAACCTGGCCGTGTTCATCCAGGCCGCCCAGAAGCGGGGAGAGGCCCTGGACCACGTGCTGCTCCACGGCCCGCCCGGCCTGGGCAAGACCACGCTGGCCGGGATCATCGCCCAGGAGATGGGGGCGGGCATCCGCATCACCTCGGGCCCGGCCATCGAGAAGCCCGGGGATCTGGCGGCGCTGCTGACGAACCTCAACGAGGGGGACATCCTCTTTGTGGACGAGAT
Source organism: Dysosmobacter welbionis (assembly GCF_005121165.3). Classification (NCBI taxonomy): domain Bacteria; kingdom Bacillati; phylum Bacillota; class Clostridia; order Eubacteriales; family Oscillospiraceae; genus Dysosmobacter; species Dysosmobacter welbionis. The sequence continues at coordinate 3,529,436 of NZ_CP034413.3, forward strand.
CCACCGGCTGAACCGGTCCGTGGAGGAGATCCTGTACCCGGCCATGGAGGACTACGCCCTGGACATCATCGTGGGCAAGGGCCCCAGCGCCAACTCCATCCGGCTGGACCTGCCCAGGTTCACCCTGATCGGCGCCACCACCCGGGCGGGGCAGCTGTCCGCGCCCCTGCGGGACCGGTTCGGCGTGACGCTGCGGCTGGAGCTGTACACGCCGGAGGAGCTCTCTCAGATCATCACCCGGTCCGCCGCCATTTTGAACGTGGACATCGTGCCGGAGGGCGCCTATGAGATCGCCCGCCGCAGCCGGGGCACGCCCCGGATCGCCAACCGGATGCTGCGCCGGGTCCGGGACTTCGCCCAGGTGAAGGCCGACGGCGTCATCACCAAGGATGTGGCGGACCAGGCCCTGTGCGCGCTGGAGATCGACCACCTGGGGCTGGACCCCATCGACCGGCGGATGCTGGGGGCCGTCATCGAGAACTACGGCGGCGGTCCCGTGGGCCTGGAGACCCTGGCCGCCACCATCGGCGAGGAGGCCGTGACTCTGGAGGACGTGTACGAGCCATACCTGATGCAGCTGGGCTTCCTGACCCGGACGCCCCGGGGCCGGTGCGTGACGGCGAAGGCATACCAGCACCTGCATAAGCCCATCCCTGGCGGCATGACGGCGGATCCGCCGGACATGGACCAGCTGACGCTGTGAGGAGGCGGTTTTCATGAAGCGGACCCTGGCGGAGCGCGTCGCATTTCTGATGCTGTCGGCGGCGCTGGCCGTCGGAGCCTGGGCCGTCACAGGCCGGGCTGCCTGCTCCGTGACGGCGCCCTATCAGTTTCCCGTCCAGCCCGGCACGCCGGAGTGGGTGGAGCTGTCCGCCAACGCCCGTCGTGCCGCCTGCCGCCTGCCGGCGGGGCTGGCAGAGCAGATGACCTCCGAGGCCCTGCTGGAGACGGCGCTGGACTATCCGTTCAACGCCTCCATGTATGTGTCCAGCGACCTGGAGGGGATGTTCGGAAAGCGGGCGGCCCTGGCGGGCAACGACGCCCTGGCGGAGCTGGTGACCCGGCCGGACGCGGAGGAAGTGATCGCCCGCGCGCTGGCGGCGCCTGCGGAGGCAGGGGAGGACCCCCTGCGGGGCGTGTATCTGGAGACCTTCTGCGCCTGGCTGCCGGAGCTGTCCAGGATGGCGGGCGTCTGAGGCGTCACAGGGGCAGGCCCCGGCCGGTGCGCAGGCCCAGCAGAAAGGCATGGATGGCGGTGAATTCCCGGGCCTTTTCGTAATCCGCCGCCATCTCAGAGGTGAGCTCTCCCTCCAGAAGGGAGAGGGGCATCTCGTAGTCATCCGGTGGGGCAGCGTCCAGCTGGGGGCGGATGTAGTGGGCGTACAGCCATTTCATGAAGTCGGACATTGCGAATGCTCCTTTCAAAATACAATGGATGCGTTGTGCTTAGCTGCAGTATAATACAACGGATACATCGTGTCAAGAGGTGACGATATGACATTGCAAGAGCGAATGCGGGAACTCCGCAAAGAGCGGAAGGAGACCCAGAGACAGGTGGCCGACGCCATCGGTGTGACGGATCGGCAGTACCAGCGGTTTGAGACCGGGGTCAATCTGCCTGGATTTGAAAATCTCGTGGGCATTGCGGACCACTTCGGCGTATCGCTGGATTATCTGGCCGGCCGGTCGGACCGGAGGGAAATGTAGAGGCGGGTTTCCCGCCGTTCAGAGGAACCTGCTCCTGCAGGGGGCGTACAGCCTTTTTACAAAGCCGGACATTGCGAATGCTCCTTTCTGCAAACAACTTTTAAGCTGTTTGCAGAAAGGATATATCACGACTTTTAGGTTGTGCCAAGGAGATCATATATGGAGTTTTATGAGCGAATGCGGGAACTCCGCAAAGAGCACGGCGAGACCCAAGCGCAGGTGGCCGCAGCCGCCGGAATGACAGACCGGCAGTATCAGCGGTTTGAAACAGGCAAACAAAAGCCGGGGTTTGACAGTCTGCTTGCCCTGGCGGACCACTTCGGCGTGTCGCTGGATTATCTGGCCGGGCGGTCGGACCGGAGGGAGATGTAGAGGTGGGTTTCCCGCCGTTCAGAGGAACCCGCTCCTGCAGGGGCGTGCGGCCCGTTTTTGGAGTCAGACATTGCGAATACTCCTTTCTCACGCTTCATAAAGCGTGAGAAAAATATAACACGCTCTGCGAAGCGTGTTAAGGGGGATTTATGGAACTAAACGAGCGATTGCGGGAACTCCGCAAGGAACAGGGCGAAACCCAAAAGCAGGTGGCCGCCGCCATCGGGATTGGGGAGCGGCCCTACCAATACTTGGAGTCCGGCGAGCACCGGCCCAGCCTGGACACGTTGATCGCCCTGGCGGACCACTTCGGCGTGTCGCTGGATTATCTGGCCGGCCGGTCGGACCGGCGGGAGTTGTAAAAGGCCGCCGTCCGGCGGCCTCGGGAATCTTTGCTCCCGCAAGGGGCTTGTTCAGCGGGATGCACCCCCCATTTTCTTTTCGGTCTTGCCCGAAAAGAAAACGGGCCGTGCACGGTCCAAAAGAAAAGAACGCTTTTGGCCGCAACTCTGCACGGGCGTGCAAAGTTGCTGTACGGGGGTTGGCGTGAGATGGTGCCTGCGTGTTTGCGAGGACTGGCCAACGGGCGCGGCGGGGTGCGGTACAGGCTTGAACGCTGATTCCCGCGGCGTGGATGCGGAGGTCAACGGGGTGCAAGGACGCATTTGACCAGCTCCTCTTTCTGCGCGTTCCGCTTCGCTACGCGCTGCCCTGGCGGTCGTAGGGGCCGATGCCTTTATCGGCAGCTCCCGCGCGGGACAGCTAGCGGCAGCGAAAAGAGAAGCAGCTCCATGCGATGACCACCCCGACGACCTCCGCACGATCCGCCACGGGACGGCAGTTGGAGAAATCGCAGAAGAGTATAGCGTGCCCGAAGGCCGGGCCAAATCGGCGCTTGCACCGATCCGCCGCCCCCCGTCGCGCGGAGGGCCACTGCACCGGAGCGCGCCAACGCTTTTCTCTTTGGACCGTGCACGGCCCGTTTCTCTTTTGGCACGACAAAAGAGAAACGGGGGGTGCATCCGCCCAGCCATCAACATAGCTGAATCCCCGTCCCATGGGGACGGTCACATCATAAGAAACAAACGAGGTAATATCAATGGGCAAACTATTTGGAACCGACGGCATCCGCGGCGTGGTGGGGGAGAACCTCACTGCCGACATGGCCTTCCGCGTGGGGCAGGCCGTGGGCACTGTTCTGATGGAGGACAAGGGCAGCCGCCCCACCGTGGTGATCGGCAAGGACACCCGCATCTCCTCCGACATGCTGGAGTCCGCCCTGATGGCGGGGCTCTGCTCCGTGGGCAGCGACGTAAAGCCGGTGGGCACCATTCCCACCCCGGCGGTGGCCTATCTCACCGTGCAGGAAAAGGCGGACGCGGGCATCGTGATCTCCGCCAGTCACAACCCCTATGAGCACAACGGCATCAAGGTCTTCAGCGGACAGGGCTACAAGCTCTCCGACAGCGTGGAGGCCCGGATCGAGGAGAAGATCCTCTCCCAGGAGCCCATGAAGCTCCGAACCCGGGGGGAGATCGGCCGCCGCCACCACGGTATGCGCCAGCTGAAGCGGGACTATATCGACTTCGTGGCCTCCACCATCGAGTCCGATCTGGCGGGGCTGAAAATCCTGGCGGACTGCGCCAACGGCGCTGCCAGCGCCACCGCGCCGGAGCTGTTCGGCCGCTTCAAGGCCCGGACGGACTTCATCCACCGGGACCCGGACGGGGTGAACATCAACAGCCACTGCGGCTCCACCCACCTGGAGGACCTGGCCGCCGCCGTGGTGCGGGGCGGCTATGACATCGGCGTGGCCTTTGACGGGGACGCGGACCGCTGCCTGCTGGTGGACGAGACCGGCGGCGTCATCGACGGCGACAAGGTCCTGGCGGTGTGCGCCCTGGACATGAAGCGCCGGGGAAAGCTCAACGGCAACGCCCTGGTGGCCACGGTGATGAGCAACCTGGGCCTCCACGAGTTCTGCCGGAACAACGGCATCGACCTGCTCTGCACGGATGTGGGCGACCGGAACGTGCTGGAGAAGATGCTGGAGCGGGACTACCGCATCGGCGGGGAGCAGTCCGGCCACACCATCTTCACCGATGTGGAGACCACCGGCGATGGTGAAGTGACGGCCCTCCAGTTCCTGCAGGTGCTGGCCCGGTCCGGGGAGAAAGCAAGTTCCCTTGTCAGCTGCTGCGCCGTCTACCCCCAGGTTCTGGTGAACGTGGAGGTGCCCCACAGCGGCGGCGTGAAGGAGGCCATTATGGCGTCCCCCGCGCTGGCGGAGGCCGTGAAGCGGGAGGAGGAGGCCCTCGCCGGCGCTGGCCGGGTGCTGGTGCGCCCCTCCGGCACGGAGGCCCTGATCCGGGTGATGGTGGAGGCCAAAACCACGCAGATCGCCCAGGCGGTGGCGGACCGGCTGGCAGATTTCATCAAATCGCAAAAAAAATAAAAATCTGTTTCTCGGATTTTTTTACAAATTGCTTGACATTTCACTGGATAGACAGGTATAATACGATATGTACAAATTTAGCGAGAAGACACCCCAGCCCCTGGACCAGTGCAGCGATGAAACGCTGTGCCAACTGGTTGCCGGCGGCAGCCGCGAAGCGGAGGAAGCTCTTGTGACGCGGTACAACCGGCTGGTCCGGACCTGCGCCCGCCCCTTCTTTCTGGTGGGCGGCGACAGCGAGGATCTGACCCAGGAGGGCATGGTGGGCCTCCTCAAAGCCGTTCGGGAGTATGACGCCTCCAAGGAGGCATCCTTCCGGACCTTCGCAGAAATCTGCATTCGTAACCGGCTGTATTCCGTCCTCCGCGCCGCGGCGCGGGATAAGCACATGGCTCTCAATCAGTCGGTCCCCTTGGATACACCCTTCTTTGACGCCAATTCCTACACCTCTGGTACCAGCGATCTGACTCAGCGCGATCCCGAAGCGTATCTCATCGACAGGGAACATACCGCTGCCCTCTTATCCGGTGTCCGGAAACAGTTGTCCGAGTTTGAAGCAAAGATTTTGGGGTACTATTTAGACGGTCTTTCATGCAGGGAAATTGCCGAGACGGTAGGCAAGCCCCCAAAGTCCGTGGACAACGCCGTGCAGCGCATTCGGCGCAAGGTGGCACGGCAGCTTCTTTCCGGCGATCTCAGCGGAAGCTGAACGCAATATATTTTTCTTTTCAAAGAGAGGGTAACATCATGTACGAAGACAAGACCTTAGTTTGCAAGGAGTGCGGCCAGGAGTTCGTGTTCACCGCCGGCGAGCAGGAGTTCTATGCCGAGCGCGGCTTCCAGAACGAGCCCCAGCGGTGCAAGGCCTGCCGTGACGCCCGCAAGAACGCGGCCCGCGGTCCCCGGGAGTATTTCACCGCTGTCTGCGCCGCCTGCGGCGGCGAAGCCCGCGTGCCCTTCGAGCCGAAGTCTGACCGTCCCGTGTACTGCAGCGAGTGCTTCGCCAAGATGCGGGACCAGCAGAGATAAACGAATCAATCCGTTTTGGTCTCTTGCAGAGGCGGCGCCCGGTGGGCGCCGCTTCTTCTTTTGCCGTGGGAGCCGGCCGCCGCGCCCCGCGCCGGGGAAACGGGAGGCATTCCGGAAAAATGTGCCGGTGCGGACGCCGAATCTCCACATTTCCAGGCTTTTCAAAGATTTTCTCTTGAAAAACATCGAAAACTAGAGTATAATACCCCTGCTGAATTTCAGATTAGAATTGGAGGAACCTCTGATGATCGAGATCAAGAAGGACACCATCATCGGTGACATTCTGGACGTGGCGCCTCAGACCGCGCCCATCTTCCTGTCCATCGGCATGCACTGCCTGGGCTGCCCCTCTTCCCGGGGCGAGACTGTGGAGGAGGCCTGCATGGTCCACGGCGTGGACTGCGACAAGCTGCTGGCCCTGGTGAACGAGGAAGCCAACAAGAAAGCGGAATGACCGGAACGGGACGCATACGGGAGACCGTATGCGTCCTCCTCCGACAGCCGGAACAGGAGGGCGCCATGGGAAAACATCTGGAACTGACGCCGCGCCTGCGGCAGATCGCCGCCTGGGTCCGCCAGGGTGCGCACCTCGCTGATGTTGGCACGGATCACGCCTATCTGCCCGTGTGGCTGACGCTGCAGGGCCGCGTGGCCTCTGCCATTGCCAGCGATCTGCGGCGCGGCCCCCTGGACCGGGCGCAGGAGACCGGCCGGCGCTACGGTGTGGGGGACCGGATCACCTTCCGCCTGGGCAACGGTCTGGCCGCCGTGGCGCCGGAGGAGTGCGACACCATCGTCATCGCCGGCATGGGGGCGAGAACATCGCCCAGATTCTGGCCGGGGCACCCTGGACCGCCGACGGCCGCCACACCCTGCTGCTCCAGCCCCAGAGCCGGGCGGAGGCGCTGCGCCGCTTCCTGGCGGAGCACGGCTACGCCATAGCGCGGGAGGCGCTGGTGCGGGACCGGGGCTTTCTCTATCCCGTGATCGAGGCCGGGGCAGGGGAGATGCATCTCACGCTGGGCCGGCAGTGGGCCGGGGCGGACCTGCTCTACGACCCCTGGGGGACCGCTACATCATCGAGAAGATCATCCAGCTCCAGGCGGCGGCGGCCGGGTCCAACCGGGCGTCGGCGCCAGAGGCCCGGGAACGGGGCGATTACGCCAGGGCCGTCATCACGGAGCTTCTGCAAATGAGGGAGGAGTGGCGCCATGCCAACTGTCCGGGAAATTGAACAGGCCCTGTTCCGACTGGCCCCGAAGGAGGGCGCCATGGACTGGGACAACGTGGGCCAGCTGCTGGGGGACCCGGAGGCGGAGGTCCGGCGGGTCCTGGTGGCCCTGGACATCACGGAGGCCGTGGCGGACGAGGCCATCGCGGAAAACTGCCAGCTGATTGTCAGCCACCATCCGGTGATGAACTGCAAATGGCTGCCGGTGCAGACCGTCCGGCAGGACACGCCCCAGGGGCACCTGCTGCTGAAAATCCTGAGGAGCGGCCTGTCCGCCATCTGTATGCACACGAACCTGGATGTGGCCCCCGGCGGCGTCAACGACGCGCTGGCCGCCGCGCTGGGGCTGGAGGACCCTGGGCCGCTGGGGACCCGGAGGGGCTGTGCCGGATGGGAACACTGGCAAGTCCTATGCCTTTACAGGAATTTGCAAAGCACGTCTGCCGGGCGCTCCAGGCCAACGGCGTCCGCTACGCCGGGGACAGCGGCCCGGTGCGGAAGGTCGCGGTGGGCGGCGGCGCCTGCGGCGACTATGAGGATGCGGCCATCGCCGCAGGGTGCGACGTGTTCGTGACCTCGGACCTCAGCTACCACCAGTTTTTAGACGCGGCAGGGAAGGGCATCCGCCTGATCGACGCGGGCCACTTCCCCACAGAGAATCCGGTGTGCACCGTGCTGGCAGAGTACCTGCGCGGCCGGTTCCCGGGCCTCACCGTCACCAAATCCGCCTCCCACCGGGAGGTCATCCAGTATTACGTAGAAGGAGAGTAATGTACCATGTCCGGACATTCCAAATGGCATAATATCCAAAAGACCAAGGGCGCGGCCGACGCCAAGCGCTCCGCCGCCTTCACCAAGATCGCCAAGGAGATCATCGTGGCCGTGAAAGAGGGCGGCGGCTCCGGCGACCCCAACAACAACTCCCGCCTGGCCACGGTCATCGCCAAGGCCAAGGCCGTCAACATGCCCAACGACAACATCAAGCGCACCATCGACCGGGCCCTGGGCTCCGGCAGCACCGACAACTACGAGGCCGTCACCTACGAGGGCTACGGCCCCGGCGGCGTGGCCGTCATTGTGGAGGCCCTGACCGACAACCGCCAGCGCACCGCGCCGGAGGTCCGCCACGCGTTCGACAAGTGCAACGGCAACCTGGGCGCCCAGGGCTGCGTCAGCTGGTCCTTTGACAAGAAGGGCGTCATCGTCATTGACAACGAGGAGGGCGAGCTGGACGAGGACACCGTCATGATGGACGCTCTGGAGGCCGGTGCCGCCGACTTTGAGGCCGACGGTCCCGCCCTGGAGATCACCTGCGACCCCGACGCTTTCAACGATGTGGTGAAGGCCCTGGAGGGAAGGGCTACGCCTTCGCCAGCGCGGAGATCGAGATGGTGCCCCAGAACTACATCACCCTCACCGGCGAGGGAGACGTGAAGAACATGGAGAAGCTCATCGACATGCTGGAGGACAACGACGACGTGCAGAACGTCTGGCACAACTGGGATAACGACTGAGCATCGCTGGATAGAGAGAGGACGGGGAGACCCGTCCTCTTTTCATCTCTGCAGAAATGAAACAAAACTTTTCTTTTGTGCAAAAACGCCGGAGAGGCGGGCCTAACCGGTCCCCCTTACCATTACCATAACAATGACCATAACCATCACCATAACCCTAACTCTAGCTATTACCATAACGGGAGAATTTTACAAAATCCTCCCGGAGATTGCATAGAACCGTGCATCAGATGGGGAGGGGACGCCTTTTCTTGAGAGGAGTGGTTTTTCGTTGGCAGAGGAACACAAGAAGAGTTTTATGCTGTATTTCGATAATTTTCCCTGTGTGGCGGCCCTGGACGCGGAGCAGCGGGGGAACTGCTGCTTCTGTTGTACCGCTATGCCATGGCGGCGGACAAGGCTCCCACGGATCCGGAGGAGGTTTTGCGGCAGCACCCGGGCTTGAGGGAGGAGACCCGCATGGCCTACCGGTTTCTGGCGGAGACCATTCGGCGGGATACAGAGAAGTGGAAGGAAAAGCAGCGGCGCTACCAAGAGGCGGCGGCGCGGCGGCAGGGGGATGGGGCGATCTCCCGGCAGGCCCTGGAACAGGCCGCGCCCAAGGATTACAGCGACATCCGGAAGTACCTACGGGACGTCTCTACCGCTGGTCGGTTGCCAAAATCGGACCCATAGGGTAGACTGAGGGCGAGGTGATACACGTGAACAAGGAGCGGCTGGGCGATTTCATCGGCAGCGAGCGGAAAAATCTGGGCCTGACCCAGCGGGATCTGGCGGCGCGGCTGCATGTGACGGACAAGGCCGTCAGCAAGTGGGAGCGGGGACTGAGCTACCCGGATGTGACGCTGCTGGAGCCCCTGGCGGCAGCCCTGGACTTGACGGTGGAGGAGCTGATGGCCTGCCGGAGGCAGGCGGCGAAAGGAGCGGAGGAGACCATGCAGAGCTTGTTGGATATCTCCCGTGACAGCGTGCGGCAGGAGCGGCGGCGCTCCTGGCAGCGGCTGGCGGCGGTGCTGGTGCTGCTGGCCGTAACTGCAGCCGTGGTGGCGTATACGCAGATCGTGGTGACGGAGGAGGGGTATTACAGCATCGTTCTGAAAGAGACTGTGAATGGCAGGAACTGTGTCTATGTGGAGGACCGTGGACACCTGATCCGGCTGAAGTGCGGGGAGGATGTGGACTTTGATGCCCTCACGCTGCGGGACGAGCGGGGAGATACCATTTCCTATCAGATGGACTTTCAATGGAACCGGCTGACCCGCACTGGTACGGTGTCTGCCTGTGAGGACACCGGCGTCACCGTTCTGGGAGGTGTCATGGATGTCACCTATGAGGGGGATTCCGGCAGCGTGCCGCTTCTCTTCGGCGATACCAGCGTCCAGTATCTCCGGGACGGGTATTACCCGGACCCCTACGCAGAGTCCGAAAATCTGGTGTTTTTATGTGACGTCCGGTTTTGGCCCTATCATCCGGAGGAGCCGGACCCCACCGGCATCAACACCCGGGCAATCCTGGAAGTGGAGGACTGCATCAACGCCGAGGCGCTGGACGTGGATGGGGACGGAGCGCTGGAGGTGGCCGTCCGCACCCGCTGGCCGGAGAAGCCGTACACCGTCTACGACTATGTGGATGGAGAGATTGTGGAGTCATGGCCGGACACCCTGCCGGAGGAGATTTTGGAACAGATGTGGGCCCCGTGGGAAGGGCTATGAGAGGTGCTGCCTATGGAATCTCCTGCGCCCCCCCTCTGAGAGCGGCGGGTGGGGTCTCCTTCCACCCGGAGGCGGGGAGCCAGCATCTGGCCTTTCACAGCCGGGAGCGGGTCCTCCGCCGCATCGACCAGTACACCGCGCGGCAGTACCGGCATCAATCGGGACAAAAAGAGGCCCTGGCTTTCGCCAGGACCTCTTCTTGTACGAGCAAGACTGTAAGCCGGGTTCTGTATCAAACAGTCATCTATCTCGACGTACCGTCGCCGGTACGCTCCAGCCACCCCGGGAGCGGCCGGGCCAGCCTTGAGGGTCGGACCCCCTGCTCCCATACCGGTGTTGCTCCGGATAGAGTTTACAGCATCGGACAGTCTCCAGCCGATGGGTGAGCTCTTACCTCGCCTTTCCACCCTTACCGACAGAGCTACTCTCTGTCGGTAAGGGTGGCTTGCCGCTCCCCGCGGGAGCGGCCGCTGCGGCGGGCTGATTGCAATTAGGAAGAGGGACCCTTCGTCCCTCTTCACACAACACCCCTGCGCCGTTCCGCGCGGAAGCGATTGCGCTGTTCGGGGAAGTTTCCCTCGCCCCGCTCCGCGGGCATCGCGTTCAGCCGTCGCTGGTTCCCTGACCGATACAGAGTAACTCTGTCGGCGGTATATCTCTGTTGCACTTTTCCTGAAGTCGCCTTCGGCGGGCGTTACCCGTTATCCTTGCCCTGTGGAGCCCGGACTTTCCTCACGACCGGCCTTTCGGCCTGGCCGCGCGACTGTCTGTCTTACTCGCCTGTCTATTTTAGCGGAATCCGACGGGATTGTCAACGCCTGGCCGCAATGCGGCCTCCACATCGGCGGAAGTCGCCAGGGCCTTCCGCTGAAAATACCGGATGGCCCGCAGAGCGCAGTTAGGTCCCGGCTTCATGGCCCCGCAGCCCTGGGAGAAAAAGTCTGGGAAGGGGAGGGGCGTGGTTGTATTTTTTTCCGATCTGCGGTATAATTTCCTTGTCTGTCAATCTCTGCCGCCCAGCGCGGCGTTAGGAGCGTACCCATGAAGTTTGAGGAATATCTGGACTCTCTGCGGAACAAGTCCGTGGCCGTCATCGGCATCGGCGTCAGCAACCGGCCCCTGATCCGGCTGCTGCTGGAGCGGGGCATTCGCGTCACCGCCTGCGACAAAAAATCCCGGGAGGCCCTGGGGCCCCTGGGGACGAGCTGGAGCAGCACGGCTGCCGCCTGCAGCTGGGGGAGGACTACCTGAAGGGCCTGACGGAGGACGTGATCTTCCGGACCCCCGGCCTGCGGCCCGACGTGCCGGAGCTGGCGGCGGCGGTGGCGCGGGGCAGCCTGCTGACTTCCGAGATGGAGGTCTTTTTTGAGGTCTGCCCCTGTCCCGAGATCGCCGTCACCGGGTCCGACGGCAAGACCACGACCACCACGATCATCGCAAAGCTCCTGGAGGCCGCCGGGCGCACCGTCCACCTGGGGGGCAACATCGGCCGCCCGCTGCTGTGCGACACGCCGGACATCGCGCCAACGGATCTGGCGGTGCTGGAGCTCAGCTCCTTCCAGCTGATGACCATGGACCGGAGCCCCCGCATCGCCGTTATGACCAACCTGTCTCCCAACCACCTGGATGTCCACAAGAGCTACGGAGAGTATATCGCTGCCAAGGAAAATATCTTTACACACCAGACAGTCCGGGATATTGCCGTCTTTAATGCCGACAACGAGGCCACGGTCCGCTGCGCTGAAAAGGCCCCGGGCCGGGTGCGGTGGTTCTCCCGCCGGAAGGAGGTGGCGGACGGCGTGTTCCTCCGGGGTACCTCTATCGTCTGCCGGGGGCCGCAGGGCGAGCGGGTAGTGCTGGACACCGCCGACATCAAGCTCCCCGGCGTCCACAACATCGAGAACTACATGGCCGCCGTCGCCGCCGTGGACGGGATGGTCCCAGACGAGGCCATCCGGGCCTTCGCCCGCACCTTCGGCGGCGTGGAGCACCGGATCGAGCTGGTCCGGGAGCTGGACGGGGTGCGCTGGTACAACGACTCCATCGCCTCCAGCCCCAGCCGCACCATCGCCGGGCTCCGGTCCTTCCCGGAGAAGGTCATCCTCATCGCCGGGGGCAAGGACAAGGGCATCTCCTATGACGCCATCGGCCCGGAGATCAACGAGCATGTGAAAGCCCTGATCCTCTGCGGCGCAACCGCCGGGGTGATCCGGGCCGCCGTGGAGAAGGCCGCCAACTTCACCGGCCTGCCCATCACGGAGGTGGACAGCTACCAGTCCGCCGTGGCGCTGGCCCGTGAGACGGCGCGGCCGGGGGATGTGGTGCTGCTGTCCCCGGCCAGCACCTCCTTTGACCGGTTCGCCAACTTCATGGAGCGGGGCCGGGTCTTCAAGGATCTGGTGAACGCTCTGAAATAAGGCCAGGCCGCCCCCGCATACAATGGCGGGAAGGGGGCGTGATGGCCATGATCTGGCGCGGATTTTACTTCTACCGCCGGCGGATGGACCGCCGGCGGGTGCTGCGGGCCCTGGCGTTTCTGCTGATGGCTCTGGCGCTGACGGTGCTCTTCATCGCCGCCACCCAGATGCGGCCTCTGCTGGAGAGCATGGCCACCACCCGGGTGTCCAACACCGTTACCCGCATCGTCAGCGAGGCCGTGTATGAGGCCATCGAGAAGGGCGAGCTGCAGTACGACGGCCTGGTGTCCTTTGAGAAGGACACGGAGGGCCACATCACCGCTGTGCAGAGCAACATGGCGGCCTTCAACCACCTGCAGGCGGAGATTCTGGACACGGTCCTGACCCGCATCAGCCAGGTGCCCACCGGGGACCTGTCCATCCCCATCGGCAGCCTGACGGGTTCGACGCTGCTGGCGGGACGGGGGCCCCGCATCACCGTGCGGATGGAGTCCGTGGGGTCGTCGGAGGCGAACTTCCGCAACGCCTTCACCTCCGCCGGCATCAACCAGACCAAGCATCAGATCATCCTGACGGTGGATGTCTCCGTCAGCGTTCTGCTGCCGGGGTTCCGCACCGCCACCAAGGTGTCCAATTCCTTCATCGTGGCGGAGACGGTGATCGTAGGCACGGTGCCGGACACCTACACTTATTTCTCCACAGATCCGGATACGTACGAGGAGGATCTGAAAGACTACATTCTGAACAACAGCTGAGAAGGGAGCACACCCTATGGACTACCGCGAGGAAATGAAGCAGCTGCGGGACTTTTTGAACCAGCAGAGCTATCTGTACTATGTTCTGGACGCGCCGGTGATCCCGGATTACGAGTACGACCGGCTGAACCGGCGCCTGGAGGAGCTGGAGGCTGAGCACCCCGAGGAGATCACCCCGGACTCTCCCACGCAGCGGGTGGGAGACAAAATCCTGGAGGGCTTTGAGACCTATGAGCATCCGGTGCCGCTGGAGAGCCTGCAGGACGTGTTCAACGCAGAGGAGGTCTCGGAGTTCCTGGATCGGATGCGGGAGGCCCTGGGGGACGGCGCCGCCTACTCCGTGGAGCCCAAGGTGGACGGCCTGTCCGTGGCCCTGGAGTATCGGGACGGCGTGTTCGTCCGGGGCGCCACCCGGGGCGACGGCCGGGTGGGGGAGGACGTGACGGAGAACCTCAAGACCATCCGCGCCATCCCCATGCAGCTGCCGGAGAAGCTGCCCCGGCTCATCGTCCGGGGCGAGGTCTATATGTCCCGGGCGGTGTTCGCGGAGATCAATGCCCGCCGGGAGCTGGAGGGCAAGCCCCTCATGGCCAATCCCCGGAACGCCGCCGCCGGGTCCCTGCGGCAGCTGGACCCCAAGATCTGCGCGGAGCGGAAGTTGGATATCCAGGTGTTCAACCTCCAGCTGGCGGAGGGCAAGACCTTCCAGAACCACTCGGAGACCCTGGACTACATGGCCTCCCAGCACTTCAAGGTGATCCCCCACAAGACCCTCTCCGACCCGGCGGAGATTCAGGCGGAGATCGACCGGATCAACGAGGAGCGGATGGACTACCCCTTCGACATCGACGGGGCGGTCATCAAGAGCGACCACCTGGCGGACCGGGAGCGGCTGGGCTCCACCGCCAAGTTCCCCAAGTGGGCGGTGGCCTTCAAGTACCCGCCGGAGAAGAAGTTCTCCGTGGTCCAGGACATCGTGGTGCAGGTGGGCCGCACCGGCGTGCTGACGCCCAAGGCGGTGCTGTCCCCGGTGCGGCTGGCGGGCACCACCGTCACCAACGCCACCCTCCACAACCAGGACTTCATCACCGAGAAGGACATCCGCGTGGGGGACACTGTGCTGGTGCAGAAGGCGGGGGAGATCATCCCGGAGATTTTGAGCGTGGACTTCGACAAACGCCCGGAGGGCACGGTGCCCTACACGCTGCCGGACGCCTGCCCGGTGTGCGGCGCCCCAGTGGTCCGGGACGAGGACGGCGCGGCCCTGCGCTGCACCGGCGCGGAGTGCCCGGCCCAGCTGCTGCGGAACCTCACCCACTTCGCCAGCCGGGACGCCATGGACATCGACGGCTGCGGTCCGGCGGTGATCCAGCAGCTGATCGACTCCGGGCTGATCTCCAACGCCGCGGACCTGTACAGCCTCCACGCCGCGGACGTGGCCAAGCTGGACCGGATGGGGGAGAAGTCCGCGGAGAACCTGATCCGGGCCATTGAGAACTCCAAGGCCAACGACCTGAGCCGCCTGCTGTACGGCCTGGGCATCCGGCAGGTGGGGGAGAAGGCCGCCAAGACCCTCGCCGCCCACTTCGGCTCCATGGACGCGCTGATGGCCGCCACAGAGGAGGCGCTGACGGAGATTCCCGACGTGGGCGGCATCACCGCCCGGTGCATCGCGGACTACTTCCGGGGCGACCAGGCGAAGGACCTGATCCGCCGCCTGAAAGAGGCGGGGGTGAACATGGAGAGCACCGCCCAGCCCACCGGGGACCTGCTGGCGGGATTGACCTTCGTCCTGACCGGCGAGCTGGAGTCCGCCTCCCGCAAGGAGGCCGGGGAGAAGCTGGAGGCTTTGGGGGCCAAGGTGTCCGGGTCCGTGTCCAAAAAGACCGGCGCCGTGGTGGCCGGAGAGGCCGCGGGCAGCAAACTCCGGAAGGCCCAGGAGCTGGGGGTGCCGGTTCTCAGCGAGGAGCAGTACCGGGTGCTGGTGGACGAGGTCCCCGGCGACAAGGCGGAAATCCTGGCCCTGCTGGGCCGGGACGAGGCGGCAAAAGAAGCGGAATAAACAGGGAAGCGGGGGCTCACGCCCCCGCTCTTTCGGCTTGTGTGCAGGCTGCGCTGCGATGCGTGCCCGGCGGGCGTACCGTCAGCAGGGGTCATCGATCTGGATCATGAATTTTGTGACGTATTCCTCCGGGCTGGAGATCGCAAATTCGTTCAATCCAAGCTCGTAGGCAAAGCCCGTCAGTGTCAGATGCTGCCGGCGGGCATAGTCGATCATTTTTTGGTACATGGCGGGCGCCTTGTCCCAAGGTCCCTTCTGATAGCCGCAAAGATACCGCCCCGCCGGCCTGACGAACGTATGCGGACCGGATGCGCTGCCGGACGAATAGGTAAACAGCCCGTCGTATGTTTCAAAGGACCCGGCGGTGACTTTGTCCAGGGAGAGGAAGCTCCCGATTCCCATGCGTATCTGCTCAATGCCCCATTGACTTTTCAAATCGGTAAAAAGCCGGGATAAATCGTCTCCGGAAAAATCATACGGCAAAACAGAAATTTTGACCGCGCCGCACTCCTCGACCCTGATTTCCTCATCCGGCAGGCCCTCGCAAAGACGCACCTGCGCTTTTTTGGTCTTCAGTATGTTCCGCGCGCGCTTCAGCCTTCGTATCTCCAGATCGATTTCCGCCTCTTTCCGATCTGCGATCTGCAAAAACTTTTCCGGAGCAGGATGCTTACAGTAGTCCGCAATTTCCGCGATGCTCATATTCAACTCTTTCAGCATACGGATATACTCAAAAACAATGCTCTGTGATGCGTCGTAATAGCGGTAACCGTTTTCCCCCTTTTGGCAGGGGGAAAACAGGCCGATGTCGTCATAATAATGCAGCGTTCTCCGATTGACACCGTGCAGTTCCGCAAACTGGGCGGTGGTCATTTTTACAGTGTTTTGCCTCATCACAAAATAGCTCCTTTTCCGGTATTGACATTACAGCTGCTGTAAGGACTATTATACGGGGTATCCGAGACCAATACCAGGGGGAATATCATGGAGATGCAAATCAGAGAATATCAGAAACAGGACTTTCAGCCCTTAAAGGAAATCATCCGAAGCACGTGGCACTATGATGAGTTCAGCAGTCCCGAAACGGCTTCCAGGCTGGCGGAGGTTTTTCTGCGCAGCTGCCTGACAAATTACACCTTTTCACAGGTGGCCGTACTTGACGGAACTGCGGCAGGGATCATTTTGGTAAAGAACAACAAGGATCACAGATGCGCCCTCTCTGCCAGATTTCAGCAAATCCTGTCCATTGTGAAGCTGTATGCGTCCAAAGAGGGAAGGGCAGTCTCTCAAATCTTCCAAAACGTCAATGAGATCGATGAGCAATTGCTGCGCGGCTGCAAAAAGACCTATCCGGCGGAATTGGCTCTGTTTGCTGTCCGTTCATCCTGTCAGGGAAAGGGCATCGGCAAAAAGCTGTTTCATTCCGCGCTTGCCTATTTGAAACAGCAGGGATTGGATGAATTCTACCTGTTTACAGATACCAGCTGCAACTACGGCTTTTATGAACACCAGGGCATGTGCCGCCGCGGCCAGAGAGAGCATCTTTTCCAGATAAACGGGCAGACCGTAAGCATGAATTTCTTTCTTTATGACCGCGCAACGGTATTTCATGACGCTGCGGGCTGCAATTTTTGAAATTGTATTAACTGCATAAAAAATAATTGTTTTTTTGTGCAGTTCATCAATATTCTGGAGCGAGTCACTCCGAAACATTATCCAGTTCGGCCATAGACACCGGCGGCTCTGCGTGGTATCTTTGTTAAGCACCAGCCGGGAAGGCTGGGAGTCTGATACAGAAAGGATGTGTTTCCCATGCGACTGCGTTCCGAAGCGGACGTGCAGGAGTTCCTGGACGCCGTCAGCCAGTGCGGCGGCGACGTGTACCTGAAGAGCCCGGAGGGAGACATTTTTAATTTGAAATCCTCCATGTCCCGGTATATCGCCATCGGCCGCCTCATCGAGGAGCAGGGCGATACCCTGGAGCTCTTTGCCGACCGGAAGGAAGACCAGGCCCGGCTCATGCCCCTGGTGGAAGACCTGATGAAGAACGGGGACTGAGTCCCCGCAAAAAGCGCCCGCCCCGATCTCCCGGGGCGGGCGCTTTCCATTCAGTGGGTCACTTGTCAAAGGACGGGTTCACAAAGTAGAGATTCTTCTCGTTCATCTTGTCCTTGGCCAGCCGCAGTCCCTCGCCGAAGCGCTGGAAGTGGACGATCTCCCGGGCCCGGAGGAACTTGATGACGTCGTTGACGTCCGGATCGTCGGAGAGGCGCAGGATGTTGTCGTAGGTGACACGGGCCTTCTGCTCGGCGGCCAGATCCTCCGTCAGGTCGGCGATCAGGTCGCCCTTCACCGCCATGCTGGCGGCGCTGTAAGGGAAGCCGGAGGCGGCGGTGGGGTACACGCCGGCGGTCCGGTCCACAAAATACGTGTCAAAGCCCGCGGTCCGGATCTGCTCCTCGGTGAGGTCCCTGGTCAGCTGGTGGACGATGGCGCCGATCATCTCCAAATGGCCCAGCTCCTCAGTGCCGATGTCGGTCAGCAGGCCCTTCAGCTCCGCATAGGGCATGGAGTACCGCTGACTCAGGTAGCGCAGGGACGCGCCCAGCTCACCGTCGGGCCCGCCGTACTGGGAGATGATGACGGAGGCCAGCTTGGGATTGGTGTTCTTGATCTTCACCGGGTACTGGAGCTTCTTCTCATAAATGAACATCAGTCATTGCCTCCTTCCTCCCAGGGCCACGGGTCCTTCAGCCAGGCGAAGCCGTCCTCCGGCGTCAGGTCCGTCTGCAGCAGGGGGCCGTACATCTTCTGGTACTTCTCACGGCCCTCTTTCGCCAGCTTGATATAGGACCAGTACAGCTGCAGCGCCTCCTGATCCTGGGCGTGGGTGGTGAGATACAGGCCCAGCTCGTCAATGGCAAAGTCCAGGGCCATCAGCTCCACCAGGGCGGTGTTGGCCATTTTCGTCTTGGCCTGGATGGCCGCCTTGAAAGGCAGGTCAAGCCCCGGGAACAGGGTGCCGGTTTGCAGGGCCTCCATCCGGCTGTACCGGACAGGGTTCTCCTCCTGCATGGCTACAAAGGGAAACACCATGGGTGCACAGGTGCCGGGCAGAGTGCCCTGGTTCGGCTGGCAGGAGCCGGACGGCGGCATGGAAGGCACGGACGGCGTGGGCGGCGTATTGGTGTTGGGTTTCTCCATCTGCATGGATGCCTCCTTCTGGGGTAGGGTGCGCATGGGAACCATGCGCCCATGCCATCCTATGCGGAGATGGTCCGGGAGGAGCCTGCCCTTGATTTCCGCCGTCCGAGCCGCTATAATCGGGAATATGGGATAAGCAGGCGGGAATAGGCTTTCCCCAGGGGGTGCCGCCTGTGATTATTCTGATCCGAAAGCGCCATGTGGCGTATGTTGTGCTGCTGTGTTGTTTTGTCGCCGGGCTCTCCGCCGTGCTGTGGCATGGGAACGCCGCCTTCACGGCGGCGTTCGCCCCGGGGGAGGAGGGCGCGTCTCCCGTTGTGGTGGTGGACGCCGGCCACGGCGGGGAGGACGGCGGCGCTGTGGCCGCCGACGGCACGGTGGAGAGCGGCCTGAACCTCGCCATCGCCCGGCGGGTCCGGGACCTGCTGACCTTTGCGGGGGTGCCCACCACCGTCACCCGGGAGGGGGACGCCGCCATTTACGACCCCGGCAGCGCCACTCTGCGGGAGAAGAAGGTCTCCGACCTCCACAACCGGGTGGCTCTGGTGAATGAGCTGCCCGGCGCGGTGCTGTTGAGCATCCACCAGAACAGCCTGCCGTCGTCGCCCTCCACCCGGGGGGCCCAGGTGTTCTGGAACCGCCAGGAGGGGGCGGAGGAACTGGCGTCGTCCATTCAGGAGTCCCTGAACGGCGCCGTCAACGCCGGACATGAGAAGAAGGCCGCCCAGGTGCCGTCCTCGGTGTACCTGATGAAGGAGATCACCGCCCCCGGCGTGCTGGTGGAGTGCGGATTTCTCTCCAACGCCGCGGAGACGGAACAGCTGAAGGACCCGGCCTACCAGACAAAGCTGGCGGCGGCCATCGCGGCGGGCGTGCTGAATTCAGATAAGCGTTGAAAGAGAAAAGATCAGACAGTTTGTTCCTTTCTCTTTCCATGGGAGGTTGCAATGAAGCCAAAGACTCTGTTCTACTGCACGGAGTGCGGCAATGAGACGCCCAAGTGGGCGGGGAAGTGCCCGGCCTGCGGGGCGTGGAATACCATCGTGGAGCAGCCCCAGGCCGCCCGGGCGGCAGGGAAGGGGGCCTCCCGCCCGGCAGGAGGGGGGCCGTCCGCAGGGCCCGGCCGGTGACGGAGCTGGAGGCGGATGCGGAAATCCGGTTCTCCACTGGCATGGGAGAGCTGGACCGGGTCCTGGGCGGCGGTGCCGTCAAGGGCTCGCTGGTGCTGGTGGGCGGCGCGCCGGGAATCGGCAAGTCCACGCTGATGCTTCAGATCTGCGAGAGCCTCTGCCGGGAGAATAAGGTCCTGTATGTATCCGGCGAGGAGTCGGAGCACCAGCTGAAGCTCCGGGCCAAGCGGCTGGACGTGCAGAGCGAACGGCTGTTCGTGATCTCCGAGACCAGCCTGGGGGACCTGCTGGAGTCCGTGGCGGCGGAGGCGCCGGACGTGCTGATCGTGGACTCCATCCAGACCCTGTACAATGACGCGCTGGAGTCCCCGGCGGGCAGTGTCAGCCAGGTGAAGGACTGCACCATGGCCCTGATGCAGCTGGCCAAAGGGCAGGGGATCACGGTGTTCGTCATCGGCCATGTGAACAAGGAGGGGTCCATCGCCGGCCCCAAGGTTCTGGAGCACATGGTGGACTGCGTGCTGTACTTTGAGGGGGACCAGCACACCGCCTACCGCATCCTGCGGGCGGCCAAGAACCGCTTCGGCGCCACCAATGAGATCGGCGTCTTCGAGATGCGGGACAGCGGCCTCGTGGAGGTGGAGAACCCGTCAGAGATGCTGCTGTCCGGTCGGCCGGAGGACGCCCCCGGGACCTGCGTCACCTGTGTGATGGAGGGGGCAAGGCCGGTGCTGGCGGAGATTCAGGCGCTGGCGGTGTCGTCTCCGGCGGGCAACCCCCGCCGCACCAGCAACGGCTTTGACTACAACCGCTTCGCCATGCTGCTGGCGGTGCTGGAGAAGCGGGGCGGCCTGAAGGTCTCCGCCTGCGACGCGTACCTGAACATCATCGGCGGCTTGAGCCTGGACGAGCCCGCCGCGGATCTGGCGGCGGTGATCGCCCTGGCCTCCAGCTATCTGGACCGGCCGGTGCCGGCGGATTTGGTGGCCATCGGGGAGGTGGGCCTCACCGGAGAGCTGCGGTCCGTCAGCCAGCTGGGCCAGCGGGTCAGCGAGGTCCGGCGGCTGGGCTTTACCCAGTGCCTGATTCCGTCCCGCCGGACCGGGGAGCTGGCCGCGCCTGCGGGGCTTCGTCTGATCCCGGTGCGGAATATCGGTGAGGCGATCCGAGCCGCCCTTCGTCCGTCGGAATGAAGTGGACGCAGGCGCCGCCCAGGGCGGGGAGGCCCGCCGCGGCGGCGCTGTCCAGCGTGCAGACGCCGTCCTGCTGATACACACATTGGCTGGTACAGGGAATCAAACTCATACACATCATCCCATCTCCATGGATTTGGGACTAGCTTTGCCGAAAGCGGCGGTTTTTATGTCCGGTCCGGAGATGCGCCGCGCATTCCGGCGTGTGCCGCCGGCGCTGCGGCTGCGGTCCGGCCGGGAAATTTTCAAAAGACCTGTCAGGGAAGGAGGTTTTGCGGGGAGACAGAAAATTGAACAAAATAAAAATTTTGTTCAATTTGGGGGAGAGCCAAACCGCTCCGGGGCCCGTTTCAGGCCCCCGGCACGACCTACCCCCCCAGCAGCCGCTCCGGCGGCTGCGCGGAGTATCTGCCCGCAAGTTGACACCGTTATGGCTGATTACCGCACCGAAGCGCCGCAGATTCTGCGGGACTTTCTCTCGTACCACGAGACCATCAAAGCCCACTCCAAGCGGACCGTGGACGAATACTTTCTGGACCTGCGGAATTTCTTCCGCTATCTCAAGCAGACCCGGGACCCGTCCCTGTGTGACCGGTCTCTGGATGAGATCGACATTATGGACGTGGATCTGGACTTCGTGGCCTCCGTGACCCTGACGGACATTTACGGCTACATGACGTACCTCAGCCGGGACCGGGTCCAGCACCAGAACAGCCGGAATTCCGGCTACGGCCTGAACGCCGCGTCCCGGGCCCGGAAGATCGCCACGATCCGGTCGTTTTACAACTACCTCACCAATAAGATGCACTTACTTCGTGAAAATCCTGTCAAAGATATGGATTCTCCGAAATTGAAGAAAACCCTGCCCAAATACCTGACCTTGGACGAGAGCATCCAGCTCTTGGACTCCGTGGACGGCAAAAATCAGGAGCGGGATTACTGTATCCTGACGTTGTTCCTCAACTGCGGGCTGCGGATCAGCGAACTGGTGGGTCTGAACCTCTCCGACATCCAGGAGGATGCCCTGCGGGTTCTTGGCAAGGGCAACAAGGTCCGGATCATCTACCTGAACGACGCCTGCCAGGACGCCATCGCCAAATATCTGGCAGTGCGGCGGCCCATCACCGGCCGGGACGCAAACGCCCTCTTCCTCTCCTCCCAGAACGAGCGGATCAGCCGCTCCACGGTCCACGCCATGGTGAAAAAGCGGCTGGGTCAGGCGGGCATCGACCCGGCGGAGTACAGCTCCCACAAGCTGCGGCACACCGCCGCCACGCTGATGCTGCAGAACGGCGTGGACGTCCGGGCCGTCCAGGAGGTGCTGGGCCACGACCATTTGAACACCACGGAAATCTACACCCACATCGACAACGAATCCCTGCGGATAGCTGCAAAGGCAAATCCCTTGTCACACGTGAAAAAATCAAGGAAAAAGCAAAAGGAAACCGGCTGAGAGGCGCTCCCTCCCAGCCGGTTTTCCCTGTTCATTTTGCGCAAACGATTGCCTAAGGCCGGATGGTGCCCAGTACGTGCAGAAACCGGATGTCCTGGAACGTGTAGGTGGACAGGGGCCGGTTGTCGGCGTCGTAGCTGTGGGCGGCGATCAGTACCGTCTCCAGGGTGATGGGCGCCGTCACCCGCACCACCACCGGCGTATGCTGGAACTCCTGGCCGTTGAAGCTCAGCTGCACCAGGTCCCCGGGCTGCAGGTCCTCCAGGGCGCAGGGCTGGGCCACCGGCCCCACGGAGGGCGCCTGCCTGGTCATGAAATTCCAGAAATAGGGCACCCCGGTCCAGGAGGGGGACTTCTGGTTGGCGTCGATGTAGTACCAGCCGAAATCCGGGGTGAAGTTCATCACACCGCTGCCGGCGAACACACACTGAGACGCGAAGTTGGTGCAGTCTCCCCCACGTTCTCGTAGTCGTAAAAGGCCGGGTTCCGGCCATAGGCCCACTGGTGGGCATACAGCACGGCGGCACTGCGGTCGTAGTCTGCAAAAAAGCGCATGGGCTCCCCTCCTCTTCCCGCCATTGTATGCGAAAGAGGGACGTTTGGTCAGTTGGGAGTTCGGAATTCATGTGTTCTGCTGCAGGCGGAACAATTGGAATGGGTCCGGCAAAGCCGGACCCAGAAATTGCTCATTCCGCATGATTCCTCATTCCTAATTCGCTCCGATAGCGCTCCGCCTGGTCCAGCAGCTCTCCGGCGCTTGCCAGCAGGGCCTCTGTCACGCGGCTGCCGCCGGTGATCCGGGCCAGCTCCGCCTTCCGCTGCTCCCAGTCCAGCAGCACCACACGGGTATAGGTGCGGCCGTCTCGCTCCCCCTTCTCCACGGAGAAGTGGGTGTCCGCCATGGCGGCCAGCTGCGGGAGGTGGGTCACGCACAGCACCTGCTTGCGGCGGCTGACCTGGGCCAGCTTCTCCGCCACCTTCTGGGCCGCACGGCCGGAGACGCCGGTGTCCACCTCGTCGAACACCAGCGTGCCGATGGACTCCTGCTCCGCCAGCACATTTTTCAGAGCCAGCATGATCCGGGCCAGCTCACCGCCGGAGGCGATCCGGGCGATGGGCTTCAAGTCCTCCCCGGCGTTGGCAGACATCAGAAACCGGACGGCGTCACAGCCGTCGGGGCCCGGCTCCTTCTCCCCGAAGTCGATGGCGAACCGGACCTTGTGCATGTCCAGGTCCCGGAGCTCGGACTGGATGCGCTGCTCCAGAACGGCGGCGGCCTCTTTCCGGGCGGCGGTCAGCTCCGCCCCCGCTGCCAGGACGGCCTTCCGGGCCTTCTCCAGCTGCTGTTCCAGCCGGGCCAGGGTGTCGTCCGCCGTCTCCATATCATCCAGCTCCCGGCGGCACTTGTCCAGGTAGGCCAGCATCTCATCCACCGTGGCGCCGTACTTCTTTTTCAGCCGGTACAGCAGGTCGGACCGGCTCTCCACCGCGTCCAGCTCCGCCGGGGAGAAGTCGAACGCCTCCCGCTTGTCCCGAATGATCTCGGCAAGGTCATAGGCTTCACACCGCAGCTGTTCCAGGCGCTGGTACAGCTCCCCCATGTCTCCGGAGAGCGTGCGGACACCGGCGAGGGCCTCTTCCGCGTCCCGGAGGGCGGAGACGGCGCCGCCTCCCTCCTCCCCGCCGTTCAGGCAGTAGTCCGCCCCCGACAGGGCGGAGAGGTACTTCTCCCCGTTCCGCAGCAGGTCCCGCCGCTCTGTGAGGCTCTCCTCCTCGCCGGGCACCAGCTGGGCCCGCTCCAGCTCGTCGATCTGAAAGCGGAGGCTGTCCATCCGCCGGGCCTTCTCCGCCTCGTCCATCTGGAGAGCCCGAATCTTCGCCTGTAAGTCGGCCATGGCTTCATAGGTCGTCTGATACCGCCCCAGGGGTGCCTCCGTCCGGCCAAAGCGGTCCAGATAGCTCAGGTGCTGCTCCTCGTCCAGCAGCTGCTGGCCGTCGTGCTGGCCGTGGATGTTCAGCAGCTCTTCTCCGATCCTGCGCAGCTGGGCCACGGTGACAGGGCGGCCGTTGACCCGGCAGAGGTTCTTGCCGTCCCCCGTCAGCTCCCGCTGGAGCAGCAGGTGGCCGTCCTCGTCCGGGGCAGCTCCGGTCTCCGCCAACCCGGCCAGATCACCGGGCACCTGGGAAAATTCGGCGCTGACAAAGGCCCGGTCCGCGCCGGTGCGGACCAGGTCCCGGGAGGTGCGCCCGCCCAGTACCGCGCCCATGGCGTCGATGACGATGGACTTGCCGGCGCCGGTCTCGCCGGTGAGGGCGTTGAAGCCGGGGCGGAACTGGATGTCCGCCTCCTGGATGACCGCGATATTCTCAATGTGCAGAAGCTCCAGCATGGGACTCCTCCTCTGAAAAAGCGCCCGGCAGGTCCGCCGGGCGCGGCAATGTCAGCTGATGAACATGGCGTCGCCAAAGGAGAAGAAGCGGTATTTCTCCCGCACCGCCTCCTCATAGGCGGCCAGCACGTGCTCCCGCCCGGCGAAGGCGGACACCAGCATGATGAGGGTGCTCTCCGGCAGGTGGAAGTTGGTCACCAGGCCGTCCATCACCTTGAATCGGTAGCCGGGGTAGATATAGATGTCCGTCCAGCCGGACTTGGCCTCCATGTGTCCGTCCTCGGCGGCCCAGGATTCCAATGTCCGACAGGAGGTGGTGCCCACACAGATGCACCGGCCCCCGCCCTTCCGGGTCTCGTTGATGAGGTCCGCCGTCTCCTGGGGGATGGTGCAGTACTCGCTGTGCATGGGGTGGTCCTCAATGGTGTCCTCCTTCACGGGCCGGAAGGTGCCCAGGCCCACATGGAGCGTCACATACCCGATCTTTACGCCCTTGGCCCGGATCTTCTCCAGCAGCTCCGGGGTGAAGTGGAGCCCCGCCGTGGGGGCGGCGGCGCTGCCCAGGACCTTGGAGTACACGGTCTGATACCGCTCCTGGTCCTGGAGCTCCTCCTTGATGTAGGGGGGCAGAGGCATCTTGCCCAGCCGCTCCAGCGTCTCCAGAAAGATGCCCTCGTAGTCGAAGCGGATCAGGCGGCCGCCCTCCTCCAGCTGCTCCACGATCTCGGCGGTCAGCTCCCCGTTGCCGAAGGACAGTCTGGTGCCCTTGCGGAGCTTCCGGCCCGGGCGGACCAGACACTCCCACACCTTGTCTCCCCTGTCGTTCAGCAGCAGCACCTCGCAGATGCCGCCGCCGGGCAGCCGCTGTCCCACCAGACGGGCGGGCAGCACCCGGGAGTTGTTCAAAATCAGGCAGTCGCCGGGGTTCAGGTAGTCCGGCAGGTCGTAGAAATGGTGGTGTCCCGTGGCGCCGCTCACCCGATCCAGGGTCATCAGGCGGGAGGTGTCCCGCTTCTCGATGGGGGTCTGGGCGATCAGCTCCTGGGGCAGGTCGTAGTAAAAATCACTGGTCTTCATGTTGCTTCCTTCTCGTTACCGGACACGGATGCCGGTGAAATAAAATTCCAAAATGTCGATGTAGTCGTGGCCCTGCTCCGCCATGGCCCTGGCGCCGTACTGGCTCATGCCCACGTTATGGCCGTTTCCGGTGCCGGTGATGGTGATGCCGCCCCGGGAGGCGGAGCCCCGCCCGCCGGAGCTGCCGCCGGTGAGGTCCGCCGTTCCGGAGGCGGAGATGGCGGCGTGGTCCTCCCCCTCTAGGCGGCTGACGGTGCCGCTGCCGGAGATGACGGACGCACCGTCCAGAGCCGACAGGGTGCCGGAGGCGCTGTTCACCGCGTAGCTGCTGCCGCCCCCGGTGCCGCCGGTGATGGTGAACCGCAGGCTGGGGACGTTCTTGCCCAGGGTGGTGCTGTAAAAGGCCATCCGGGCATCGTCCCCCGTGCGGACCAGGGTCTTTCCGCGGCTGTCCACAAAGGTCACGGAATACACGTTGCCCAGATCGGTGACTTCCGATACATAGGCGTCCACCACGTCCCCGATGTCGTAGCCGCTGTTCTGCAGCACCCAGGTCAGCTCCTCCCAGGTATAGGTGACCGTCCACCTGTAATCAGGAATGGAGATCTGCGCCTCGTAGGGGTCTTCCTTTCCCCGGAGATAGGGCACGTCGGTGCCCCAGACGTTCTCCGCGTCCTCGGTGGCGCCGCCGTCGGAGGAGTGGTAGTAGGCCTGGGCCAGCTCGCCGTCATAATAGAGGCACTCCCCCTCCGTCTCCTCCACCGCCCGGTCCGTGGCGGAGGTGGCCTCACCGATGCCGCTGTACGCTTGGCAGTCTGTGGAGCTGCACACGTCGAATCCGTAGGCGGACAGGTGCTTGGTGGTGAGGCAGGCAAAGGTCCGGGCGCACACGGCCTGGGCCTTCAAGGCCTCCAGCTCCCAGTTCCCCGGCATTTCAGAGGGCAGAACGCCCTTCACATAGTCCTCCAGGTCCACCACGTTCACCACCTGCAGCCCGCCGCCGCTGACGGTGTACTCGAACCCGCCCCGGTAGCGGTTCCCCCGGAACCAGGTGACGGGGTCCCGGCCCTGGGGCATCACGGCCAGGGTGTCCTCCCTGCTCTCATAGAGGACCCGGTCTGTGCCGGTGATGGTCACCTGGATGCCGTCCCGGCCTGCCGGCTCCATGGTGATGGCGGTCTCGTCCGTCTCACCCAGGGACACGAAGGTCCGGTCGTCCTCGAAGTACCCGAACTCGTAACCGCTGCCCTCATCGTTTTCCAGGTTGGCGGAGGACATGACGGAGGAGCCGTACCGCAGCCCCACCTTCACCGTATCATTGGTGACGGCGGAGGCGCTGACAGTACCCAGGGCGTAAAATGTCACAATCAGCGACAGCAGGAACAAGCCTTTTTTCATGGAACCTCCCCAAGCCATGCACCTTGACGGAATCGCAGAAGTATGCTAATATATGTACAAATGTCCGTGCTGGAAGTACAGGCTTTCTACATCAATATGGATCATTATAGTACATTCCGGCGCCATATTCAACCAAAATCGACGGAAGGCATCGCGTTTTTCCGCCGCAACATGGGAGCAGGAGGCACATACTATGAAACAGTACAAAGTCGGAATCATCGGCGGCACCGGCATGGTGGGCCAGCGCTTCATCACGCTGATGGAGCATCACCCCTGGTTTCAGCTGACGGCCATCGCCGCCAGCGCACGCAGCGCCGGCAAACCTTACGCCGAGGCGGTGGCGGGCCGCTGGGCCCTGGACGTCCCCATGCCGGAGGAGGCCAAAAATCTGGTGGTCCTGGACGCGGAGCAGGACGCGGAGCGGCTGGCCTCCATGGTGGATTTCTGCTTCTGCGCCGTGGACATGAAGAAAGAGGAGATCCGGGCCCTGGAGGAGAAATACGCGAGACTGGAGTGTCCCATCGTCTCCAACAACTCCGCCCACCGGTGGACCGACGATGTACCCATGGTAGTCCCGGAGATCAACGCGGACCATCTGGCGGTGATCGAGGCCCAGCGCAAGCGCCTGGGCACCCGCCGGGGCTTCATCGCCGTGAAGAGCAACTGTTCGCTCCAGAGCTACGTCCCGGCCCTGCACCCCCTGAAGAAGTACGGCCTGGACAAAATCCTGGTCTGCACCTATCAGGCCATCTCCGGCGCCGGCAAGACCTTCCAGCGCTGGCCGGAGATGGTGGATAACTGCATTCCCTACATCGGCGGCGAGGAGGAGAAGAGCGAGCAGGAGCCGTTGAAGCTGTGGGGCCGCGTGGAGGACGGGAAGATCGTCAGGGCCGACGGCCCCTCCATCACCGCCCAGTGCTTCCGGGTGGCCTGCCAGGACGGTCACATGGCCGCGGTGTTTATGAAATTCGCGGACGGCAAGGCCCCCTCCATAGAGCAGATCAAGGCCGACTGGGCCGCCTTCCGGGGCGTACCCCAGGAGCTGGAACTCCCCTCCGCCCCCAAGCAGTTCCTCCACTACTTTGAGGAGCCTGACCGGCCCCAGACCCGGCTGGACCGGAACCTGGAGCACGGCATGGCCGTGTCCGTGGGCCGCCTGCGGCCGGACACCCAGTACGACTACAAGTTCGTGTGCCTCTCCCACAACACCCTGCGGGGCGCTGCGGGCGGCGCGGTGCTCCTGGCGGAGCTGCTGTGCGCCAAGGGATACATGGACTGATTCCATCTCATACATCCACAAAAGAGACGGCTTGCCGGAGTTGGCAGGCCGCCTCTTTTATCCTCAGACCTGCATCAAATTTAGGAATTGGAAATTTGAAATGGAGGTGTTCCGCCGCAGGCGGAACGATTTTAAATTTCCAAGCTCCACCGGGCACCAAAATTTCTAATTCCCCATTTCCAGCTGAAAAGGAGCGTGTGTACATTGAAAAAGCCTCTCTTCACCGGGTCCGGTGTGGCCATTGTCACGCCCTTTACCAAAGAGACCGTGGATCTCCCCACCCTGGGGAAGCTGCTGGACTTTCAAATGAAAAACGGCACCGACGCCATCATCGTCTGCGGCACCACCGGCGAGGCCAGCACCATGAGCTACCGGGAGCGGATGCGGACCATCGAGTTCTGTGTGGACCACGTGGACGGGCGGCTGCCGGTGATCGCCGGCACCGGCTCCAACTCCACAGAGAACGCCCTGGCCCTGTCCCGGGACGCGGAGCGGGCCGGGGCCGACGGATTGCTGCTGGTGACGCCCTACTACAACAAGGCCAGCCAAGCCGGGCTCATCCGCCACTTCCAGGTGATCGCCGACGGCGTGGATGTGCCGCTGATCCTGTACGACGTACCCTCCCGCACCGGCGTCACCATCGCGCCGGAGACGTATGCGGAGCTTGCCAAGCACCCCAACATCAACGGCGTCAAGGAGGCGGGGGGCAATTTCTCCAACATTCAGAAGACCCGGAACCTGTGCCCGGAGGACTTCTCCATCTGGTCCGGCAACGATGACGAGACAGCGGCCATCTGTATGCTGGGCGGCAAGGGCGTCATCTCCGTAGTGGCCAACGTCCTGCCGGCGGAGATGCACCGGCTGACGGAGCTGTGCCTGCGGAACGACTTCGCCGCCGCCGGAAAGCTGCAGCTGGAGCTGAAGGACTTCTGCGACGCCATGTTCTGCGACGTGAACCCCATCCCCGTCAAAACGGCGCTGAACCTGCTGGGCTGGGACGTGGGCCCCCTGCGCCTGCCGTTGTGCGACCCCACCGAGGCCGGGCTGGAGAAAATCAGGGCGGCCCTGGAAAAGCACGGGCTGACCTCCAGAGTATAAGCCACAGCCGCCCGGCGAAAGCCGGGCGGCTGCTGTTCGGTTTATTTCCGGGTACTGCCGCCGTACTGCTCCGAGGACAGGCGCACCTGGGCCTCTCCATCACCGATGCCGGTGATTTCCACCGTCAGCTTGTTCCGCAGGTCGGCGCTCTCCCCTTCCTGGACCTGGAAAGCCCGGACCAGCGTCTCTCCGGCGGGGATGCGAACCATGGAGAACAGCTCCTGGTTGATATGGCCCACGGTCCAGGGGCGGAAGACACGCACCAGGATGTCCTGGTCCCCCTGGTTCTCGATCACCAGGGCGGCATAGGGCAGCTCCGGCATGAAGTGGAAGGTGTACGTCAGATCCGCCCCCTGGAGGGCCACGCCGTCCACGAACCGCCCCAGATAGGCGGCTGGATCCAGCACCGCCGGGTCCACCTCGGTGAACACCCCGCAGCTGACGCCATACTCCGGCACGGTGGGCGTCTCCATCTGCCGCTGGATGAGTTCCTCCCGGATGGGCGAGTCCTCTTCCAGCCCGTGTCCGACGATGACGGAGGTGCCGTCCCCCACCTGAATCTCCGCTTTCTGGTTGCCGATGGCGATGATGCGCTCCGTGCCGTCTTCGTTCTGCGTGGTCCTTCTGGAGAAGAACTCAGCCCCCGTCCAGTAGATGGGCTGGCCGTTCCCGTCCAGACGGGGATTGCCCTCCGCATCTACGGCCGCCTCAGTGCCGAAATCAATGCAGTTCAGGTCCTCCCGGTACACCGCGCCGTAGACCATGTCCAGCACCTCCGCCGCGGTCTCGGCGCTGATGAAGTAGTGGTCCTCCCCGTTTTCATCAGTGTAGGTCAGCACAGTGGGGATCTGCGCTCCGTCCTCCGTAGTCCAGGCAGCGCCGGCAGGTACCTGTTCCTTGCCGAACAGAGCCACACCCGCCTCGCCGTAGGCCACCTGTCCGTTCAGCGTTCCGCTCTGAGGGACAGCGGGCGGCCTGGTCTCCCCCGCCAGGGAGGCCCCCACCAGCCCTACCAACAGCAGCATGGTGCTCATGCCCGCGATAAAGGGAATGTAATTGCGTTTCATCAGATTCCTTCCTTTCCTGTCACCAGGTCACATTCCTGGCAATCTCCAGCAGCTCTTCGGCGGACAGGCCCTTCCCATGGAGGGCGAAGATGTAGGGCCCGTCCGTCCACAGCAGGTCTTTTTCTGTGCTGTCCGTCTCCTCTTCCACCAGCAGGCCCAGGCGGCCGTTGACCTCCACCTCAGAGCCCTGGCAGGCGGTCCCCTTGGAACCCACCAGGTCCTCTCCCTGGGTCTGCATCAGGGTGAAGGAGGCATCCTCCCCCCTTCGGTACGCCAGACTTCGCTCCCCGCGGATCTCACTGGTGCTGCCGCGGACCAGGATGAAGCCCTCCGGCACACAGCGCAGTTGGGCGTCCTGGAAAGGCCGGGTGGTGGTGTGCTCCAGGCGGATAACGTACCGCAGTTCCCCGTCTGTCTGGGACCAGTAGATCTGGCAGTCCGTCCGGTCCCCCGCCCCCACGGAGAGTCCCGCCGCCAGGGCGCCCAGCACGGCGGCCGCCGCCAGCAGGGCCCGCCAGTGCCGCCGTCTCCGCTGACGGCGGAGCAGCGTCGCCATCCGGGCCTCGAAGTCCGGGGAGAAGTCATGGACGCAGTCCTCCCGGTCCGGCAGAGCGGAGAGGAATTTCTCCGCCGCCTCCGGCGCCGCCGCGTACAGGGCCTCCTCTGAGATCATCATGGCGTCTCCCCCCTCTCATCCAGAATTTCCGCCAGCTTCTTCCGGGCCCGGTGCAAGGTCTGGGTCACGGCATCAGGGGTGGCGGAGAGAAATCCCGCGATCTCCCGGGCGGAATAGCCGTTGTAGTATTTTAGCAGAAGCACCTCCCGGTACCGGGGCGGCAGGGATGCCATGGCATCGGCCAGACCGCCGCCCTCCGGCGGTGCGGACCAGACGGTCTGTTCATCCAGCTCCGTCTCCGGATGGCGCTGGTGGGAGCGATATAGATCGATGGCCTTCCGCTCCGCCACCGTCACCACCAGATTCCGCGTCCGGGGACAGGGGCCGTCGGGGATAGTCGCCATGTGCTCCGCCAGCTTCACGAAGGACTGGTGCACCGCGTCCTCTGCGTCTTGTGGATTTTTCAGGATGTGATAGGCCACATGGTACATGAGGCCCCGGTAGGCCAGGTACAGCGATTCAAACCTGGTCCGATCATCCGCTGTCTCCATGGTTGCCAGATATTCCAGCATGGCGTTCCCTCCTGTCCCTCTGCTCTCTATGACGCTGGAGCGGGCGCAAATTTGACGGCCGGATTTGAAAATTCATGAAAACAGGCGGGAGTACTCCCGCCTGTTCTGCTATGCAGCGCCCAGCTCCGCCTCCTGCTGCCGGACCGAGGCCTCCATGGCCTCCAGGCTGTCCAGGGACAGCAGATCGCTGAATATATAATTCTGCAGCTCCAGCCCCGGAATACCAGTCTGGAACTCCCCGTTTTCCGTGCTGGCCAAAAGGATGCTGTCCTGGAGGAGACCTCGCAGCTCCCAGAAAAACCCGGCGATGGCCTCCGGGTCAAACTGGTGTTCCTCCCGGCCAAAGTTGATGTCAAAGGTTACCGACCTGTTGTCCGATGTGTATGCCTGCCCGTTCCCATCAAAGGCCCACAATTCATAGGCGTATTCCGCCCAGCCCTGGTACATCTCCGGCTCGTATTGCAGCAGGTAGTCCTCGCCATCGATCTTGCAGGCAAATACGCTGGTCCAGCCGGCATGGGACGGATGGGCTCCGGCGGACCACAACTCCACGCCGTCCTGCCGGATGACCTGCAGGATATACCAAGCGGGATAGTAATCTGTCTCCGGGGTGAGCACCGTCACCAGCTCCGTGGTCTCCGGCATGCCGTCGTGGTCGAAGTCGTAGTCCTCCGACAGTACCTCTGTGGTCTGTTCCAAAGCGGAGCCAGACAGCGTTCCGTCCTGGTTCATACGCACGGTGCAGCGGTAGGTGTGGGGCTCCCCTGCGTCCCCACCCCGGCCGACCGTCAGCAACAGGGTGTCCATGTCCGGCCATGTGCCCCAGTCCTCCGGGAGAAATTCGTACTCCGGGATGGGGCTGCCGTCCGGCAGGGTGAAGTCCAAGCTGATCCAGCAGGCGGTGGAGATGACCTTCACCTGGGTCCAGGTCCGGCCGCCATAGGCGATAGCCACCAGATTATTTGCCGGAGACCACCGCGCCGACTGCCAGAGCGCCCCTTGGTCCTGCCAGAGAAGTTCACCGGTCTCCGTGTCCACGATCTGCAGGAATTCCGGCACCACGTATCCGCTGACATACATCTCACTCTTTCCCGCTGTCCGGACCTGGAACCGCCCGTTGGGGGACAGGGTCTCTCCCTCCACCTGGGCTACCGGTGCGGCCTCCAGAGGCGCTTGGTACTCCGCCGTCTCCTGCCGCTGTGCCGCCATTTGGGGGGACGCCACCCCCGCTGTGACCGCCGTGATAACTGCCAGTGCCAACACGCCAAAAATCCGCCGTTTGTCCATGAAAAACCACCCCGCAAGCTGTTTTGCAAACAGTTTACAGGGTGGTTTTGCCTGATGTCAACTACAATCCAGTAACAGCTCAGCCGTTCAGCCGGGCAAGCATCTCCTCCCGGGCCCCGGCGATATACGCATCGTAGGTGCACATCTTGTCGATGAGCTTCCCGTCCACGAACTCCATGACCCGGTTGGCGATGGTCTGGACAAACTCATGGTCGTGGCTGGCGAAGAGGACCACGCCCTTGAAGTCGATCAGGCCGTTGTTGACGGCGGTGATGGACTCCAGGTCCAGGTGGTTGGTGGGCTGGTCCAGCACCAGGGCATTGGAACCGAACAGCATCATCCGGGACAACATGCACCGGACCTTCTCGCCGCCGGAGAGGACCTTAACGGGCTTGTACACGTCGTCGCCGGAGAACAGCATCCGCCCCAGGAAGGACCGCTTGAAGGACTCGGTGCCCTCCTCCGCGTTGTCGGCGGTGTACTGGCCCAGCCAGTCCACCAGATTCAGGTCGCAGTCGTTGAAGAAGGCGGAGTTGTCCAGGGGGAAGTAGCTGGTGGTGATGGTGGTGCCCCACTTGAAGGTGCCCGCATCCGGCTCCAGCTCCTCCATCAAGATCTTGAACAGCGTGGTGGTGGCGATCTCGTCCTCCCCCACGAAGGCGATCTTGTCGCCCTTGTTCACCCGGAAGCTGACGTTGTCCAGCACCTTCCGGCCGTCTACGGTCTTGGTAAGGCCCTCCACCGCCAGAATCTCCTTGCCCGGCTCCCGGTCCATCTTGAAGCCCACGAAGGGATAGCGCCGGGAGGAGGCGGGCATCTCCTCCACCGTCAGCTTGTCCAGCAGCTTCCGGCGGGCGGTGGCCTGCTTGCTCTTGGACTTGTTGGCAGAGAAGCGGGAGACGAACTCCTGGAGCTCCTTGATCTTCTCTTCCTTCTTCTTGTTCTGGTCCCGGATCAGCCGCTGCATCATCTGGCTGGACTCGTACCAGAACTCGTAGTTGCCCACATACATCTTGATCCCGCCGTAGTCCACGTCCACGATATTGGTGCACACAGTATTCAGGAAGTGGCGGTCGTGGCTCACCACGATAATAAGGCTCTCGCACTCCAGGATGAAGTCCTCCAGCCACTCCACGGCGTGGATGTCCAGGTGGTTGGTGGGCTCGTCCAGCAGGATGATGTCCGGCTTGCCGAAGAGGGCCTGGGCCAGCAGCACCTTCACCTTCTCCTTGGCGGTCAGCGTGCTCATCTCGCTGTACAGAATGTCCTCGGACAATCCCAGGCCCTGGATCAGGCGGCTCACGTCGCTCTCCGCCTCCCAGCCGTCCATGTCGGCAAACTCCGCCTCCAGCTCGCTGGCCTTCACGCCGTCGGCGTCGGTGAAGTCCTCCTTGGCGTAGAGGGCGTCCTTCTCCTTCATGATATCGTAGAGCCGCTGGTTGCCCATGATGACCGTGTCCAGCACCGTGTACTGGTCGTACTGGAAGTGGTCCTGCTTCAAAACGCTCATCCGCTGATCCTTGGAGATCACCACCTCGCCGGTGGTAGGCTCCAGATCCCCGGAGAGGATCCGCAGGAAGGTGGTCTTTCCGGCGCCGTTGGCGCCGATGATGCCGTAGCAGTTGCCGGGGGTGAACTTCAGGTCCACGTGCTTGAACAGGGTCTGTCCGCTGAAATTGAGACTGACGTCATTGACTGTGATCATAGCTTGTATCCTTTTTCATATCTGCGTATTTCATCGCGGCAGTAGGCGCGTTTTCCGCGCCTGCTGCCGCTCTGTGATCCGATTAGCCCTCTTCCGCGATCTTGCGGCCCATGAGGGTGCCCATGACAGAGGCCATCATCAATCCCCGGGTCCAGCCGGAGCTGTCGCCCAGGCAGTGGAGGCCCTGGAGGCTGGTGTTGAAGTCGGTGTCCATCTTCACCCGGTTGGAATAGAACTTCAGTTCCGGGGAGTACAGCAGCGTCTCATAGGCGGCGAAGCCCGGCACCACGTAGTCCATGGCTTGGATGAAGTTGATGATGTTGGTCATGGCCCGGTAGGGCATGGCGGCGGTGATGTCACCGGCCACGGCGTCCGGCAGGGTGGGCCGGATGTTGGACTGGGCCAGCTCCTTCTGCCAGGTGCGCTTGCCATCCAGAATGTCCCCGAACCGCTGGACCAGGATCTGGCCGTTGGCCAGCATGTTGGTCAGCTCGCCCACCTTCTGGGCATAGGCGATGGGCTGGTTGAAGGGGATGGAGAAATTGTGGGAGCACAGGATGGAGAGGTTGGTGTTGTCGCTCTTCAGGTCCTTGTAGGAGTGGCCGTTCACCACTGCCAGGTTGTTGTCGTAGTTCTCCTGGCTGACGAAGCCGCCGGGGTTCTGGCAGAAGGTGCGGACCTTGTTCTTGAAGGGCTTGGGATAGCCCACCAGCTTGGACTCGTACAGCACCCGGTTCACCATCTCCATGACCTCGTTGCGGACCTCCACCCGGACGCCGATGTCCACAGTGCCGGGGGCGTGGGCGATGTTGTGCTCGGCGCAGAGCTTCTCCAGCCAGTCGGCGCCCCGGCGGCCGGTGGCCACCACGGTATGCTTGGCGTAGATCTCCAGGTCCGTCTTGCCGTCGGAGATGGCCACGCCCTTGCAGACCTCGTTCTCCAGGATCAGGTTGCTGCACTCATAGCCGAAGTACATCTCCACCCCGTTCTCCTGTAAGTACCGCTCGATGGCGAGGTAAATGCCCTGGGCCTTCTCGGTGCCCATGTGGCGGATGGGGCAGTCCACCAGCTTCAGCCCCGCCTGGATGGCCCGGCGGCGGATCTCCTTCCGCTCCTCCTCGTGGCCCAGGCCCTCGATGTGCTCATCCGCGCCGAACTCCAGGTAGATCTGGTCGGCGTAGTCGATGGTCTCCTGGGCCAGGTCCGCCCCGATCAGGGTGGGCAGGTCGCCGCCCACCTCATAGCTGAGGGAGAGCTTGCCGTCGGAGAAGGCGCCGGCGCCGGAGAAGCCGGTGGTGATGTGGCAGTAGGGCTTGCAGTTCACGCACTTCTTGGTCTTGTCCTTGGGGCAGTGGCGCTTTTCCACCGGCTGTCCCTTTTCCACCATGACGATCTTCTGGCGGCTGCCCTTCTTAATCATCTCCAAAGCGGTGAAGATACCGGCGGGGCCGGCGCCAACAATGACAACATCTGCGTTCATAGTCTTCTCTCCTCGTTTTTCCTCATTTGGCTGACAGGTCCACCCCGCGGCGCACCAGGGAATACGGCGGCACCGCCTTGGGAAGGTCCATATAGAATTTCATCTGTGGGGTGCGGGGTTCCACCAGGGACGCCCCCGCCTCGTCCCGCATCTCCGGCACGGTTATGGAGAAGGG
This sequence comes from Dysosmobacter welbionis, assembly GCF_005121165.3. Classification (NCBI taxonomy): domain Bacteria; kingdom Bacillati; phylum Bacillota; class Clostridia; order Eubacteriales; family Oscillospiraceae; genus Dysosmobacter; species Dysosmobacter welbionis. The sequence goes on from NZ_CP034413.3 coordinate 3,565,814, forward strand.
CCGCAGATCCGGGCCCACGATCTCCACCGTGTCCCCGGCGCGGAACTTGTTCCGCAGGGACAGCACGGCGTGCCCAGCGCTGTCGCAGTCCGTCACCACCGCCGCCACCTGCCATTCCCGGACATAGCGGGAGGTGGCGTAATACTGGCCCGGCGGGCCGTAGTAAAAGCCGGTGGAGTAGGGCCGGTGGCTCACGTGCTCCACCTCGTCCCGCCACACGGGATCGACGGACTCCCCTGCCGCCGCGGCGTCCAAACAGTGGCGGTAGGCCCCGGTGACGATGGCCGCGTAGTAGGCGGACTTGGCCCGGCCCTCGATCTTCAAACTGGAGAGGCCCGCGCCGCACAGGTCCCCCAGGTGGTCGATCATGCACATGTCCCGGGAGTTCAGGATATAGGTGCCCTGCTCGTCCTCAAACACCGGGAAATACTCTCCCGGACGCTTCTCCTCCACCAGGGCGTACTGGTACCGGCAGGGCTGGGCACAGGCGCCCCGGCTGGAGTCCCGGCCGGTCATATAGTTGGAGAGCAGGCACCGCCCCGAGTAGCTGACGCACATGGCGCCGTGGACGAAGGCCTCGATCTCCAGGTCCGCCGGGGTCTTGTCCCGGATGGTGCGGATTTCCTCCAGACTCAGCTCCCGGGCCAGGATCACCCGGCTGGCCCCCAGGTCGTGCCAGGCCCGGGCGGTCTCGTAGTTGCAGATGCTGGCCTGGGTGGAGATGTGCCGCTCACACCGGGGGGCGTACTTCCCCGCCATGGTAAAGGCCCCCAGGTCCGCCACGATCAGGGCGTCCACCCCGGCGTCCGCCAGCCGTTCCAGGTGCTCCGGCAGGCGGGCCGCCTCGTCGTTCCGGGGCATGGTATTGATGGTGCAGTGGACCCGGACGCCGTGGCTGTGGGCAAAGGCCACCGCCTGGGGCAGCGCCTCATCGGAGAAGTTCCCCGCAAAGGCCCGCATCCCAAAGCTGGTGCCCGCCAGATACACTGCGTCCGCGCCATAGAGCACGGCCATTTTCAGCCGCTCCATGTCCCCCGCCGGGGCCAGCAGCTCCGGCTTGTCCCGCTTAACCGCCATAGGAGCTGCTGTTGACGAACGCGTTGTGTTCCGCCAGCGTGGTGGAGAAGTGGTGCTTGCCGTCCGTGCCCAGGGCGTAGTAATAGTAGTCCGTGCTGTTGGGGTTCAGCGCCGCGTCGATGGAGGCCAGGCCCGGGTTGGAGATGGGCGTGGGGGGCAGGCCCGCGTTCTGGTACAGGTTGTAGGGGGAGTCGGTCTGCATGTCCGCGCTGGTGATGGGGCCGGTGTGGTCCGGCAGCGCATAGAGCAGAGAGGCGTCGATCTGCAGCAGGCCGTAGGTCCCCTGCTTGTTGCCGGAGCCCTCCAGCCGGTTGTAAATGACAGAGGCGATGTTGGCCTGATCCGTGCCGTCGGTCTCCTCCTCGATCAGGGAGGCGATGGTGATGATCTCCTGCAGGGAGTAGCTGGACTCCTCCACCTGGGTCATCCGCTCCTCGTCCATGCGGCTGACAAAGTTGCGGATCAGCCGGTCCAGGGCGTCCTCGGCGTTATGGCCCACATAGAACTCATAGGTGTCCGGGAAGAGGAAGCCCTCCAGTCGGCTCAGGTCCTCGGATTCGTTGTCGATGAAGTCGTAGTCAAAATCGCCGGTCTGGGCGGCCTCGGTCAGGGCCTCCTCCGTGTTGACGCCCTTTTCCGCCAGCAGGGCGATGGTCTGGCGGACGGTGTAGCCCTCCGGAATGGTGACGGTCACCGTCTCCGCGCTCAGGTTGCCGGAGGAGCTGCGCATCCCCGCGATCAGGGCGTGGTAGTCCATGTCGGTGTTCAGCTCATAGGTGCCGATGCCCACCTCTTCGCTGGCGCCGGTGACGGCCGCGAACAGGCGGAAGAACCACTTGTAGCGGATCAGTCCGGCGTCCTGCAGCTTTTCCGCGATGCTGCCCATGTCGTCATCCGCGGTGATCTCAATGGTGATCTTGGTGGTGGAGGGGATGTCCCGGCTGAAAGCACACAGGTCGCTGGCCAGCAGCCAGCCCACGCCAGCCAGGATGGCCGAGGCCACCAGCACGCACAGGATATACAGGACCGGGTTGATCCGGCGGCGCTTGCGCCGCCGCCGCTGCGGCTGCTGGGACGGATTGCCCTGGCTCCTCCCCGTATGGCCCGCCTGGCTGCGGCGCACCTGGGACGCGTCCCAGCTGGCGGTATCGCCGTTTTTGTAATCAGACATAGGAACCTCCATTTTCTCGCCCCGGCGGTGCGCCGCCGGAAACGTCCCGGGATGGGGAAGAAATCTTCCCCTCCCTGCAATTTTTTTCAGCGGCCAGGCTCCCTTTGGAAGCCGGGCGCATAGAATGTCTCAAAGCGAGGTGACAATCATGTGCTTCAACAACGGAAACAACAATTGTTCCTGCCTGTGGCTCATCATCATCGTCGTGCTGATCTGCTGCTGCTGTGGCAGCGGGAACGCCCTCGGCGGCAATAGCTGCGGCTGTGGCTGCGGCTGCGGGTGCGGCAACGACGGCTGCAACAACGGCTGCTGCTGACGGCTGCGGAGAAAATGGGGCGTGTTCGTCCCATTTTCTTTGCTCCCGTCGGGGACAGCCCCTAGTTCAGCAGCGGCTCCACCCGAGAGAGCACCTCCCGGCGGATGTCCTCCATTGTCCGGGGCGCGTCCCCGGCGGCGCAGTCGATCACCGACCAGCCCAGATCCCGGGCAATCTCGCGGGCGCCCTCCCGGCAGCGGCGGAGATAAGCCCCGTCCTGCTCGTGAATGTCCGCAGCGGTGGCGGTCGCCTGCTCCCGATGCCGGAGCATCTTCTCAGACACCTCTGTGGGCAGATCCAGGTACAGCACCAGGTCCGGCGCGGGCAGGCCCATGCGGCCGTATTCCAGGTCGAAGAGCCAGTCCAGAAATGCCTGCCGCTCCCCTTCCGGGAGCTTGGATGCCTGGTGGACGGCGTTGGAGGTGGTGTACCGGTTGGCCACCACGATGCCGCCTTCCTCATAGAACCCGCCCCAGTCCTCCTTGTAGGAGGCGAAGCGGTCCACGGCGTACAGCACCGACGCGGCGTAGGCGTTCACGTCCCCGGGCCTGTTGCCCAGGGCTCCGTGGAGGTAGAGGTTCGCCGGTTCGGCAAAGGGGTTGCCATACCGGGGAAAGTCGATCTCCCGATATGCGATGCCCCGCTGGGCCAGGGTCTCGCACAGGAGCTTTGCCTGGGTGGCCTTGCCGGAGCCGTCCGTGCCCTCGAATACAATCAGTTTTCCGCTCATCTGTGTCTCTTCTCCTGCTTGACATGGATTAAAAACAGCGGCAGCTTCATCATCCGGCCGATGCGGCGGGGCTCCTTGCACAGGCGGTAGAACCACTCCAGCCCGTGGTCGGTCCAGAATTTTGGGGCCCGCTCCACCACGCCGGCGAATACGTCCAGACTGCCCCCCAGGCCGCACAACAGCCGGGCGCCTGTGGCGGTGCCGTTCTTCGCCATCCACTTCTCCTGCTTGGGGGCGCCCAGGCAGACGAACACCACGTCCGCGCCGCTTTGGCGGATGGCCGCTACCACCGGGCCGTCCTCCTTGAAATAGCCGTCGTGGGTGCCGGCGATCCGCAGCCCCGGATGGGCCGCGGCCAGCTTCGCTCCCGCCTGCTCCGCAACACCGGGCTTGGCGCCCAGGAGGTAGAGGGACTTCCCTTCCTCCGCCAGTTTATCCATCAAATGGGTCGCGAATTCAACGCCCGGCGTCCTTTCCTTCAGAGGCGTCCCCAGCATGGCCGCGCCCTTGATGACGCCGATGCCGTCCGGCAGCACCAGATCCGCGCCGTTCACCGCGGCCCTGGCCCCGCTGTCCTCCCGGCAGACCTCCACGATCTCCGGATTGGGGGTCACCACATAGTGGGGGCCCGGACTGCGGACCAGCTCCATCCCCCGCTCCACGGCCTCTGCCATGGTCAGGTTGTCAAAGCCGACGCCCAGCACGTCGATGCGCATGGAATCACCTCGCTACATACTCATACAGGATAGCAGTATACCACAAGCCGCCGCGTTTGTCCAACCAAAAATCAACAGGGACGCCAAAAACCGGCGTCCCTGCTGAACGATTCAGTTTTCCGGCGCCGGTACCGCCTGCTTTTTCCGGAAGTCCGGCAGCTGGGCCAGCACCACCGCCGCCAGCATCAGCACGCAGCCCAGGTACTCCTTCCCACTCATCCGGTCCCCCAGGATCAGCGCCCCGGCGACGGTGGCGAACACGGACTCCAGACTCAGCAGCAGGGACACCACCGTGGGGTTGGAGTCCTTCTGCGCCAGGATCTGGAGGGTGTATCCCACGCCGCTGGAGAAGATGCCCACATACAGGACAGGCCCGATACAGGCCAGCAGCCCCGCCCAGTCAGGCGTCTCCATGACCAGCATCAGTCCGGCAGAGAGCACCGCCATCACCAGGAACTGTACGCAGGACAGGGCCACCCCGTCCACCTTCCGGGTAAAGTGGTCGATCAGCAGGATGTGTCCGGCGAAGCAGAAGGAGCACAGCAGCACGTACCAGTCCCCCTCCGTGATGGAAAAGGACTCCTGCACGCACAGCAGATACAATCCCACCACCGCCAGCGCCACACTGAGCCAGATCGCCCGGGGCGCCTTTTGCCGGAGGAAAATCCCCGCAATGGGCACGATGACAATATAGAGGGCCGTGATGAACCCCGCCTTGCCGGAGGTGGTGGTCTCCAGCCCCATCTGCTGGAGGTTGGTGCCCATTGTCAGGACCACGCCGCAGCAGATACCGCCGATGGCCAGATCCCGCCAGGAACCGGGCCGGGCCTGGGCCTCCTCCTGAAAATCCCGCCGCCGCAGGCAGCGGAACACCAGACACAGCACCAGCAGAAACACAAAGGCCACCGCGCTTCTGGCGGCGGTGAAGGTGAAGGGACCCACATGGTCGGCGGCCACGCTCTGGGCCACGAAGGCGGTGCCCCAGATCAGAGCCGCCAGCACGGGGAATACATTTTGACGGATGTGGTTGACTTTCATCAGACTTGCTCCTCACCAGGATCTATGCTATACTTTTGCAAACTCCCGTAGATTTGATGTCCGGGATCAAAAGCCGCGAACAAATAAAAATTTTAACACAACGGGGCGGAAATGGCAAGACCCGGTTCCTCCCCGAGAAAAGGAGGCGGCCCATGCTGCTGTTTGACATGGACGGGACGCTGATCGACTCCAACGGCGTCTGGAAAAACGTGGACCGGGAATTTCTGGCCCGGCGGGGCATTGCGTACACCCACGCCTATTACGAGGGCGTAGCCCATACCATCCTTCCCCTGGCCGCCAAGTTCACCAAGGAGTACTGCCGCCTCACGGAGTCCTGCGAGGAGATCATTGCCGAGTGGATGGAGATGGCCAGGGACGCCTATGCCCATGTCACGGTGAAGCCCGGCGTCCGGGCGTATTTAAAGCAGTGCCGGGCAGAGGGCCGCCGGATGGCGGTGGTGACCTCCAGCGTGCCGGAGCACTGCCGCACCGCCCTGACCCACCTGGACCTGATGAAGTACTTTGAGGGTGTCACTCTGGCCCACGACCTGGGGTTGGAGAAAAAGGACCCGGCCCTGTGGCGTGCCGCCGCAGAGCACTACGGCGTGGCACCGGAGGACTGCACGGTGTTCGATGACAGCCTCTCCGCCTGCAAGGGCGCCAGGGCTGCAAAGATGCGGGTGGTGGGCGTTTACGACGGTTTCTTCGCCCAGGACGAGGCGGCCATGCGGGGATTTTGCGACGTGTATATCCGGAGCTTTGAGGAGCTGCTGCTCCCGCCCCGGCAGGCACTCCGCCCATGAGCGGCCTGCCTGAGGCCCTGGAGACGGCGCGGGAGGCCGGAGAGGTGCTCTCCGCCGCGGTCCTTTCCCAGGAAAACGCCGAGGGGCTGGACGGCTCCGGCCTGGACTTCCGGGACTGCCGGTTCCAGTCCTGCCGCCTGCGGAACTGCGATTTCACCGGCGCAGCCTTTTACGGCTGCACCTTCACCGGATGTCTCCTGGAGAACTGCCGCCTCTCCGCCACCTATTGGAAGGACTGCCGCCTCTCCGGCTGCAAATGGGACGGCGCGGACCTGCGCCGCTCCCGGTGGAAGGACAGCGTTCTGGAGGAGACTCTGCTTCGTTATGTCAACTTTTCCGGCGGCGTCTGGGAGCGTATTTCCGTGAAGGAATGTGACTTCACAGAGTCTACGCTCTCGGAGATGCGGCTGAAAAAAGCTGCCATGGAGAAGACGGATCTGACCGGGGCGGAGCTGTTTCGCACCAGCCTTGCCGGCATGGACCTGACGGCCTGCACCCTGGACCGGATCGTGCTGTCGGAGACCTGCCGGGAGCTGAAGGGCGCCGTCATCAACGCCGCCCAGGCCGCGGTGGTGGCCCGGATTCTGGGCATCCGGGTGGAGCCGTAGGGGGGGCATCTGTCCAGCCGCAGGCATGGCTGATCCCCGTGCAATGGACCGGATCTCCCACCCCCGATCACACACAAAACACCAGGGCCCGCCGAAAACGGCGGGCCCTGGTGTTCAGATTGCTTTCTGCTGGCCGATCACGTCCCGGCACCAGGCAAACAGCCGGTCCGTGAGGGCTGTCAGGTCCTCCCGGCACTCCCCTGCTTTCAGGGCCTGGGCAGTTTGCAGAATCTCCAGGTCCTGCCCGGTCAGGTGCTGTTCCAGGTCTGATCTCCGGCGGCAGTAGAGCCCCTGCTCTGCATACAGCTTGGCCTGCAGCAGGAACACGGCGGCCTTGCAGGCCTCCGCCACCGCCTCCCGGCTTCTGCCGTGGAGAAAGTTGTGGCAGCACAGGTGATACAGTCCGCAGGCCCCCTGATGGAGGGCCCGGCGGGCGTCCCCTGGCTCCTCCGGCGGCAGCAGGTCCGCAAGGCGTCCGCACCAGTCGGTGGTGTCCCGGCGGAACTGGAACAGCTCCCCCCGGTCCCAGGCCGCCAGCTCCGCCGTACCGGAGACGAAGCCGCACAGCTTGTCCCGGTCCGGCAGGTCCTTCACGGCTGCCCGATAGGTCTCCAGGTCTTGCAGAGAGCAGCTGTCCAGAATGCACACCACGTCGATGTCGCTGTCCGGTCCGGCTTCTCCCCTGCCCCGGCTGCCCTGGAGGCCGATGTACCGCACCCGGTCCCCAAAGGCGGCCCGGACGGCCCCGCAGTATTGCTTCATCCAGTTTTCGATCTCCATCATCACAGTTTCCTCATGTGGGCTCCCGCGGATTTCAGCATCAGCTTCTTTTTGCCCACGGTGTCAAAGGCCACTTCCGCCAGGGCGTCGCCGCCCATGGGCCGGACAGAGAGCACCATGCCCTTCCCGAAGGCGGTATGCTCCACCATGTCCCCCTGCTGTAATTGCAGCAGAGGCGCCGCCGGGGCGGCGTTCTTCCGGGTGGAGGACGCCTGCTGGACAGAGGCCAGGGGCCGCTGGGGCGCCTGGGCCGGGGCCCGGTAGCTGTGGACGCCGCCGCTGCTCCAGGAGCCGCCGGCGCGGGCGGGGGAGCTGCCCCAGCCGTCCTCGTACCGGTCGCCGCCGAAGGTGCCGTCGTGCTCCATACCGCCGAAACGGGGCTCCGGCTTGCTCTCCCAGCGCATGTTCTCCTCCGGGATCTCTTCCAGGAACCGGGAAGCCCGGTTGGCGCTGGTACGGCCGTACAGCATCCGCTGCCGGCAGTTGGTGAGGGTCAGCTTCTCCTTGGCCCGGGTCATGGCCACGTAGCAGAGCCGCCGCTCCTCCTCCAGCTCCTCCTGGTCGTACTGGGCGGAGGCGCCGGGGAAGATCCCCTCCTCCATCCCCACCACGTACACCACCGGGAACTCCAGCCCCTTGGCGGAGTGAATGGTCATCATGGTGACGCAGTCGTCGCTGGCCTCCACGCTGTCCAGATCTGTGTACAGGGCAATCTCGTTCAGGAAGCCGGAGAGGGTGGCGTCCTCCGGCTGCTGCTCCAGGAAGCCCAGGATGTTGGATTTCAGCTCCTGAACGTTCTCGATGCGGCCCCGGCTCTCCATGTCGTTCTTCTCCTCCAGGGCCTTTACATAGCCGGTCTGGTCGCAGACGGCGTCGTAGAACTCCGGCAGGGCCAGCTCCGTGCCCGCCCGCCGCAGGCCGTCGATCAGGTCCGCGAACTTCAGCAGCTTGGCGGAAGACGCTTTCAGCTCCGGGAACAGGTCCGCGTTGCGGATGATCTCATACAGCGACGCCCCCTGGCTCTCCGCCAAGGCGCCCACCTTGTCCAATGTAGTGGCGCCGATGCCCCGGGGCGGGTTGTTGATGATCCGCCGCAGCCGCAGGTCGTCCAGGGGGTTGTTCAGCACGCACAGATAGGCCAGCATGTCCTTGACCTCCGCCCGGTCGAAGAACTTCATGCCCCCCACTACTTTATAGGGGATGCCGTTGCGCTTCATGGCGTATTCCAGGGCGTTGGACTGGGCGTTCATCCGGTAGAGGACCGCCGTGTCCCGGAAGTTCCTGCCCCGGTTCACCCCCATCAGGATGTCCCCGGCCACGTAGTTGGCCTCGTCGCTCTCGTTGAAGGTGGTCTTGACCGTCACCACATCGCCCCCGCCGTTGTCGGTCCAGAGGGTCTTGCCCTTGCGGCCCTGGTTGTTCTGGATGACGGCGTTGGCCGCATCCAGAATGTTCTGGGTAGAGCGGTAGTTCTGCTCCAGGCGAATGGTCCGGGCGGTGGGGTACTGCTCTTCGAAGTTCAGGATGTTTTCGATGTTGGCCCCCCGGAAGCGGTAGATGGACTGGTCGTCATCGCCCACCACACAGAGGTTTTTGTACCCCCCCGCCAGGAGGCTTGTCAGCAGATACTGTAAGTGGTTGGTGTCCTGGTACTCGTCCACCAGCACGTAGCGGAACTTGCGCTGGTAGTAGTCCAGCACCGACCGCTCCTGCTGCAGTAGTGTTACCGTGTGAAAGATGATGTCGTCAAAGTCCAGGGCATTGGCGGTGCGGAGCTTCTTCGCATAGGCGGCATAGATCTTGGCGATGCGGGTCATCTTCCAGTCCCCCGCCGCCTCGTACCGCTTGGCAAAGTCCTCCGGCGTCTCATACTGGTCCTTGGAGTGGCTGATGGCGGCCAGGACGCTCCGGGGCGGGAAGGTCTTCTCCTCCAGGTTCAGCTCCTTCAGAATGTCCTTGATGACCCGCTTGGAGTCGTCGGTGTCGTAGATGGTGAAGTCCTTGTCGAACCCCAGCCGGTCGATGTCCCGCCGCAGGATGCGCACACAGGCGGAGTGGAAGGTGGAGGCCCAGATGTCGTTGGCCTCCGGCCCCAGCCGGGCGGCCAGCCGGTCCTTCAGCTCCCCTGCCGCCTTGTTGGTGAAGGTGATGGCGATGATCTCCCAGGGCTTGGGCGCGTCCAGGGCGCAGAGCCGCCGGGCCCGGCGGACGTCCTCCTCCGTGGGCCGGGCGGGGAAGCTCTCCAGAAATTGAAGATCCTCTTCCGTGGCCCAGGCCGGCACCTCTTCCGAATCGCTTCCCCGGCCGTAGGTGAGCAGGTTGTACACCCGCTGGATCAGCACCGTGGTCTTGCCGCTGCCGGCGCCCGCCAGCAGCAGCAGCGGACCCTCCGTGGTCATGGCAGCCTGGCGCTGCATGGGGTTCAGCCTGGATAAGTCCTGGGCGATGACCGCCCGGCGGGCGGCGATGTAGCGTTGTTTGAAGTCTTCCATAAGTCCACCGTTCTCCATCCGTCTCAAAAGTCTCGGCCCCTATTTTACGGCAAAATCCCCTTCCGGTCAAGGCGGGAAACGGCTGTTGCCGGTTTGCCGCTTTTGTTACCAATTTGAGGTTGACAAATGTCTACCTATTTGATATGGTCCAATCAGAAGACCAGGTAGACACTCGTATACCATGGAGGTGAGACTATGCAGGTGAACCTGTCCGACAGCGAGTGGAAGCTGATGAACCGGCTATGGGAGCAGTCCCCCGGACCATCATGGAGTTGACGGCCTCCCTGAAGGAGGACACAGGCTGGAGCAAGAACACGGTGATCACCATGCTCGCCCGGCTGGAAGCCAAGGGGGCCGTCCGGCACGAGGAGGGCGGCCGGGCCAAGCGGTACTTCCCCGCGGTGGACCGCGAGGACGCCGCGGCGGCGGAGACGGAGAGCTTCCTCTCCCGGGTCTACGGCGGCAGCCTGGGCCTGATGATGAGCGCCATGGTGGAGAGCCGCCAGCTGACGGAGGCGGACATCGCGGAGCTGTCCGCTATTTTGGAACGAGCGGGAGGCGAGGAAC